>JBPYDQ010000725.1:0-19215 GCA_051986135.1 Terriglobales bacterium
GTCGAACATCGTTTCGCGGAGGGGTTCAACGTTCTGGCTGCCTACACCTTCGCGAAATCGCTTGGAACGGCGGACGGCAACGTGAACCAGTGTGACGTCCAGAACGCTCATAACGTAGCGGCGGAAAGGGGACCTACGACCCCGGACTTCCGCCACCAATTGACCGTGAGTTACGTATACGAATTGCCTTACGGCAAAGGGAAACATTTTGGCAGTTCGGCGAACAGCGTAGTGCAGGCTGTTCTTGGGGGATGGCAGGTTGCGGGTGTAACCAGGGCGCGAAGTGGAGAAGCCTTCGACGTTCTTCTGGGAGGGGACGTCACCAATACCGGTGCCTTCCCACCACGTCCTGATGCCATTCACAACCCGTACGATTTTTCCTTTGACGTGGCGGCGCAGCAGGCGGTAGGTTGCTCTAACCCAGGTCACCAAACACTGGACTGTTGGTTCAATCAGGCGGCTTTCGCTATGCCGGCACTTTCCTCGGTGCCTGGCGACTGCGGCGGCCAATGTTTTGCTCGCGATTTCGGGAACGCCAGGCGCGGCGCCCTGCGCGGACCCGACATGGTCAACTTCGATTTTTCTGCATACAAGACATTTCAACTGGGCGAGCGATTCGGACTGCAGTTCCGAGCCGAATTCTTTAATATCTTCAACCACCCCCTCTTCAACCTACCGAATTTAGGTTCGGGTGGCGGCAGTAGCGGAGCCGGAATTGTGAACTTCAGCTGTACTAGCCCATCCCCGCCGACGCCGACAGATTGCAGTGCGCGTTCCAGTGGAGGTGCGGCCATTACGTCAACGCTGCCTGACGCTCAGCGCGAGATCCAGTTTGGTCTCAAGCTGCAGTTCTGAAAATTCAATGGTCAAGTGGCGGTTAGAAACCGTCCACTCCCGAGTCCGCTCGGTTCGCCGGGCGGACTCTTATTCTGCAATCATGGGTAAATAGTCTTTCTGCAGGCGCTGCCTGACATTTCGAATCACGAGGACGAGCATGGCAATTCAGGTAGCGAACGCCCCCATCAGCTGGGGCATCATGGAGCACGTCAAGTATCCGGAAGAGTATCCCAACACGCGCGTTCTCGACGAACTGGCCGAAGCCGGCTACCGCGGCACTGAGCTTGGCCCATACGGATTTCTCCCCACCGATCCCGCGGTTCTCCGCAAAGAGCTGGAAAGACGCTCACTCACCCTATGCTCCGCTTTCATCGATATCGAACTAGGAAACGCTGCCGCTCACAAGGAAGGACTCGAATACGTTGAGCGCTCCGCTAAGCTGCTCAGCGCGGCGGGCGCGAAGCTGTTAATTCTGTCGGACCGGATCACGCCTGAGAGGAACGCCGTTTCCGGACGTCGGGCGGAAGCCAATGCGCTCTCCTGGACCGAGCCGCAGTGGAAAGTGGCCGCCCAAGCCATCGGCGAGATCATTGTCCGCTGCAAACGGGTGGGCCTGCGCGTGGCCTTCCATCACCATGCCGGTGGACACGTGGAAACGCCGGAAGAAGCCGACCGCCTGCTCTCGTCGTTTCCAGCCGACGAGCTGGGCCTGTGCCTGGATACCGGACACTACGTCTACGGCGGAGGCGATGCCGTAGCGTTCCTGGAGAAGCAGGTCTCGCGCGTGTGGTGCGTGCACCTAAAAGATGTCTATAAAACGAAGGTGGAAGAAGCTCGCCGCGCCCGCATGAATTTCCACCAGGCGGTGCGGCACGGCGTCTTCGCCCCGCTTGGGAAGGGCAGCATCGACTTCCCGCGAGTCCTCTCGCTGGTCAAGACGGGCGGCTTCGACGGCTGGGTGGTGGTGGAAGCCGACGTGTTGCCGGGCGGGGTCGGGGCCGACGCGCCCCTGGCCAACGCGATTTCCGGCCGGGAGTATCTCAGGAAGTTGGGAGTATAAGGTCGACGGTCTCCTCGGAAGGCCAATCGAGGGAGCCATGGGTACCTGCGCGCTTCCGGTCGTCTGCTCCCAAGCTTTAGAATAGCCATGATGAATCGTAGACGGTGGCTCAAGCATGCAGCTGCAGCTGCCGTGGGATGTGCCCTTCGTCCTTTCCCCGCGGCCGGTTTTTCGTTTGCTTCCAAGCCCGAATACTTCCCGCGCTTCGCCGATGTTGGCAAAGAGGCCGGTCTCAACGCGAAAACCATCATCGCCGGCCACGAGAATAAGGACTTCCTGCTGTCTACGACAGGGGGTGGCATTGCGCTCTTCGATTACGACAGCGACGGTTGGCTTGATATCTTTATTGTCAACGGCTGGGGACTGACCGACTTCCCCAAAGGCGAAGAGCCCACGAACCACCTCTACAAAAATAATCGCGACGGTACCTTCACCGACGTCACGGAGAAGGCCGGTCTGGTTCGTCACGGCTGGGGACAAGGCGTCTGTGTCGGCGACTATGACAACGACGGCCATCTCGATCTGTTCGTCACCTACTACGGCAAGAACGTGCTCTACCACAACAACGGCAACGGCACCTTCGCCGACGTCACGCGCGAGAGCGGGCTCCTGGAAGCCGAGAACCACTGGAACACCGGCGCTGCCTTCGTAGACTATAACTGCGACGGCCACCTTGATCTGTTCGTGAGCAACTACGTTGCCTATGAGCATGGACTGACGCTTTATGAGAGCAACCCGGCCCTTGTCGGCCAGCAGTCGCCCATCCTCTATGGGGTCGCCGGGCTGAAGGGAACGTCGAACTTCCTCTACCGCAACAATGGCAATGGGACCTTCACCAACGTGAGCCAGTCCGCCGGCATCACCAAGGCCGAGCCCACTTACGGATTCACTCCCTGCGTCGCCGACTACGACAATGACGGCTGGCCCGACATCTATGTAGCCGACGACTCCACGCCCAGCCTGTTGTTCATGAACAATCGCGACGGTACCTTCCGCGAAACGGGTGTGCTGGCTGGGGTAGCTTACGATGCTAACGGTCATGCGCAGGGCGGAATGGGCGCTGATTCTGCCGACTACGATGGCGACGGCTTCGTCGACATCGTCAAAACGAATTTCTCCGATGAGATCCCAAGCCTCTTTCACAACGAGGGCAAAGGTTTCTTTACTGATGTGACTGTACCCGCAGGCCTGGGGGGTGAAACCAGCTCTGTGAAGTGGGGCACCGCGTTTCTGGATGTCAATGATGATGGCCGTCCCGACATTCTGATCGTCAGCGGATCCATCTACCCACCCGGTCGAGGCCTCGAGCACCAGCTTGCGAAAACCGACAGCAAGCTGATCCTGATGCGGAACCTCGATGGCGCACGGTTCGTGAATATCTCGGACAAGAGCGGTCCGGCGTTCGCCGCCTCCCACTCGAGCCGCGGCGCGGCCTCGGGAGACATCTTTAATACGGGACGCCTGGACGTAGCCATCAATAACCTCAACGACTATCCTTCCCTCCTGCGTAACCAAGAACCGCCGCCCAACAACTGGATGCTAGTGAAACTGATTGGCACTAAGACCAACCGGTCCGCGATCGGCTCCCGCGTGGTCGTCGATGCCGGCAATCGCCGCCAGTTGCAGGAAGTGCGCAGCGGCGGCAGCTTCTGCTCGCAGAACGATCTGCGCTTGCACTTCGGTCTTGGCACGGCCAAGGAGGCGCGGCTCGAGATTCGCTGGCTGGCCGGGTCGCAAGAAACGCTGGAACACGTGCCCGCCAACCGCTTGATCGTGGTCGAGGAAGGGAAAGGCATCATCGGGCAGGAAACCTTTTGAGCTTGCGCCGCCACCCTTCATCGCTGGGTCTGACACTCATTATTATTTATACGTCCGTGTGCCTCGTCCTCGGGAATCAGCCCGCGTCGGCTCAGGCGAACGACGCGCAAGCCGTCTTCAACCGCGCGCTCGAACTCTTTCAGGCCGGGAAGGCTGTCGACGCGCTCACTGTGATCGATTCCGCTCTCGAAGCGGGCACCTCGGATCCGGCACTGTACAACCTGAAAGGGCTGGTCGCGGGCGAGTTGGGGCTGAACACCGAGGCCGAGAAGAGCTTTCGCACCGTCATTAGCCTCTCGCCACAATCGGCCATGGGCTACAACAACCTGGGCGTGCTGCTGACAAAACTGGGCCGCCACCGGGAAGCCGCCAGCGCCTTTCGCGCAGCGCACACCCGCGAGCCCCAAAACTTCAACGCGCTGCTCGGACTCGGAAGCTCACTGGCTCGCCTGAAGGAGTATGGAGAGGCTGCGACCTATCTGGAGCAAGCCTGGAACCTCGACCCTGGTGATTTCCAGGCCGGCTATGAATGGGCGCACGCTCTCGTCGAAGCCAAGCGCCCCGCCCAAGCCGGCAAAGTACTCAGCAAACTCTCTCGTCCGGCCGACCCCGCATCTGCCACGAAGTACTATGCCCTGGCGGGAGTCGCCCGTGAGAGCGCGAACGATTTCACCGAAGCTGCCCGTGATTACCGGAAAGCCTACGACCTCGATCCCACGTCCTATGAGACGTACCTTGCCTTGGTGCGAACCACACTTGCCGCCGGACCTCCGCCTGAGGACTCCGAGCTGCCACCGCCGCCGTCGAACCTGAACGCCAATCAAAACCTCGCGCTCGGCCTGATCTTTCTGGCGCACGAAACGTTCGATCGGGCGATCCCGCTGTTCGAGGCGGCACTCACGCTCGATCCTAAGAATCAGATGGCCACTCTGAATCTCGCTCTTGCGGAGAAGAAACTAGGGAAGACCAACGAAGCGATCGACCGGCTGCGTAAGGCGATGGCTGACCACCCCTCCGCGGCCGTCAGCGACGCGCTTGCCGGCATGGAGGAAGAATCAGGACAATATGTTCAGGCGGTGGCGAGCTACCAGCGCGCCGTGGAGCTCGATCCGGGCAACGAGCAGTACTACTTCGATCTTGGGGTCGAGTATCTGACTCACTTCACCTTCGGCCCGGCCGCGGAAGTCTACCGGGTCGGGACACAGAAGTTCCCGGACTCGTCCCGCCAGTTCCTGGGACTGGGATTCAGTCGCTACGCGGTGCGCGAATATCGCGAAGCGGCCGATCGATTCACCAGAGCCCTCGAAATTGACCCCGACTCGCCCGCGGGATTTCGCGCGTGGAAATCCATCCTCGATTCGCTTCCGCCGAATGACTGGGGGCCGTTCCTCCCGCGCCTCGCAAAACTGGCCAGAGCCCATCCCCAGAGCGCGGAACTCGCTTTCTGCGACGGCGCCGCACTGTTCCACTCAGAAGTTGCGAAAGGCCCCACCGCGGTCTTCGATCAGGCGCAAGTTCTGCTGGAGAAATCAGTCCGGTTGCGTCCCAACTTTCCGCCCGCGCATTTGGAATTAGGCGCACTGTACGCGGCGAAGAGGCAGACTGAGAAAGCGGTCAACGAATATCTAGAGGTGATTCGTGAGGACGATAAATCCGAAGTGCCGCACTATCGGCTTGGCCAGCTCTATCGCGAGATGAACAAGCTGGACCTGGCGGCCCGGGAGCTCAGCCGTTATCAGGAACTGTACCGGGCACGGCAGGAGGAGCTGAAGCATACCCGCAGCACGATCCAGCAGTTCATTGTTCCGGAACCTGCCCCGGGCAAGAACTAGCGGCCCGCTGTTGCCGATGCCCGGGTGCGATTCTTAACGGCGAAGGGGCGTCCTTGCCGGTACGACTGCTCCGCGGCAGCCGCCGCGGCCACCGCCTGCCGCCCGTCAAATGCATCGGTTTTGGGTTCTTTGTCGGCCAAGATGGTCTCGACGAAGTCGCGCATCTCGGCCAGGTACCCATCCTTGAAGCGGACCAGGAAATGATCAACGACATCGGTCTTCGCGCCACTTGCCGTCAACACGATCTCGGCCGTCTGCTGCAGGTATCCCATCATGATTGTTCCCTTGGAGCCGACGATCTCCGTCCGGATGTCGTAGCCATAGCCGGACTGCATGTAGTTCTCGACCGCACCCAATGTCCCGCGCGAAAACTTCAAATTCAGGATTGCCGTGTCGATGTCGTTGAACTCGGCGATCTCCGGAAATACCAGCACGCCACCGTAAGCGTGGATCTCTAGGATCTCATCGTTCATCAGCCAGCGGCCCAGGTCAAACTCGTGCACGGTCGAGTCCTGGAAGAACATTCCGTTCACGCCGCTGGCCATGTAGCTGACGGGCGGCGGCGCTGGATCGCGGGCTAGTGACTTGAAGAGCACCGGGTCGCCGATCTCGCCAGCCTCAATCCGTTGCTTGGCTCTCACGTTCGGCGGGTCATAGCGGCGTACATGTCCTAACTGCACCCGGACGCCCGTCTTCGCCGTGAGGTCGAGCATTTCGTCGGCTTCCTCAAGCGTCAGCGTGAATGGTTTCTCACAGAAGATGTCCTTGCCGGCCTGTGCACACACGCGGATGGCCGCACCGTGAAATTTCGCTGGCGTGACGATAACAACCGCCCTGATCTCGGGATTCTGGACGAGCGCCTCGACACTTCCGTAGAACTCGGGAATCTCCAAATCTTTGGCAGTCTGCTCAGCACGCTTGAGGTCAGCATCAGCGACCGCGACTAGTCTTGCTTCGGGGATCAGGCTGCGGATGTTCTGGGCGTGTTGCTTGCCCATAGTGCCCACGCCTACCACTCCTATGCCGAGCTTTGCCATTCGTGCGCTCCCGTCCTTCTTCGTATTTGATCTTGACCACCTTGCCCGACTTGGCGGCCTTGTAGATGGCATCGATGATGATCAGGTCGCGCAATCCCTCTACGCCGCTAGGCTCGGGATCACGTCCCTCCCGAATGCACATCGCAAATGTATCGAGTTCAGGCGCAAATTCGTCAATCGCCCCGAACGTTTGCTCAAACCACTTCCCGGCGATTTTCCCGTTCAGCCGGCGCTCCTCTTCGAAGGCGAATGCTGGTGACAAGGCCGCCCAACCCTTTTCACCATGAACGTGCACGAATGAAGAGAAGACCGAACTGTAGGCTGCCGTACCCTGAAGAATCAGCCCACTCTTGAAATCCAGGCGGAAGGCGATGCCTTCCTCGACTTCCTGGAACCGCCGTTTATCGTGTACCCAGCTTTTTGCCTCGGCCGCGATCGGGTCCTCATCGACCAGCCAACGGCAAGTATTCACGCAATAGACGCCGAGGTCCATCAACGGGCCTCCACCGCACAGGAAGCGCGAAAACAGCCACGCCGGCGAGTTGTCTCCATGCGGACGGAATTCCCCAAACAGGGTGTGGATCACGTCGATCCGCCCCAGTTCCCCGCTCAAGATCATCTTCTTGAGGGCCAAGGTGCTGGGCTCGAAGTATTTCCGGTAGGCAGTCATGAAGCGGACTTTGTTGCGCCGGCAGGCGTCCACCATCTTTCCAGCCTGCTGAACGTTGGCTGCCAGAGGTTTCTCGCAGAGAACGTGCTTGCCTGCCTTGGCCGCGGCCACTGTGTACCTCTCATGCTCGCCGGGAGGCGTCGCTATGTAGACCGCTTCGACCTCGGGGTTCTGTAGGCACTCCGCGTACTCTTTGTAGGTGTATGCGGATTGCGCCTTGAAATCACGGGCGAACTTCTCGGCCTTGGCCTTGTCGCCGCTGACTACAGCCACTAACTCTGCGTTTTCGCTGTGCGCAAACGCTGGCAGCACGGCAACCTGCGAAATTCCGCCCAGTCCGATTACGGCGTACCCCACCTTTTTCAGCGGTGGCATCGATCGGCTCCTCGCTCGGATGTCTCTGTTCTGTTAGCTTTCCCGGTCCGCCCGGCTCTGGGTCTGCGCCTCGATCCAAGGATGCTCCAGCCCGCGCAGCTCTTCGATGTTGTCGAGGACCTTCAGCATCGAGTCCACAATACTGTCCACATCTTCCTTCGTCCCCAGGAAGAGGTGATGCGAGAACCAGATCGCCTCGTGATAGGCGGCCCGCTCCGCGGCCGGGCACCGGTACATATTGCGCAGATCGAGCGGTGCCGACCGGCCCCAGCTGAGTGCCGGGAAGTCGTTCGCATCCACCGGGAACAGCGAACTGCGGTACACAGGCTCGTAGAACAGCCCGTCGCACGGGATGCCTTCCTTTTGCAACGCGGCCACGAATGCGGCCCGCGGGATGTCCTTCACTTGCTCCGCAAAATACTTCATGACATACCCATAGGGAGCCGGGCGCGTGATGCGGGGCTCGGGCTTCAGCATCCCGATGCCTTGAATGGTGCGAATGCGCGATTCAAAGTGGTCCATGTTGGCCTGCCGGACCTTGCCCTGCTCCGGCAACCGTTCCAGCTGCGCCTCGAGGATCGCCGCCTGGAATTCGCCCAGCCGGTAGTTGAAACCGATAATGCGCTTCTTGTATTGGTCGGTCACGCTGCGGCGGCCGGCGTTGATGTAAGACTGCACTCGCTCGAAGTACTCGAGATTATTGGTGATGACCGCGCCGCCTTCACCGGAGGTCATCAGCTTGCTGGTCTGGAAGCTAAATGCGCCCAAATCGCCCGTCGAGCCTGCGCCCTTGTCGCGCCACATCCCGCCATGCACGTGCGCGCAGTCTTCGATCACTTTCAGGTTGTGCTTCTTGGCGATCGCCATGATGGCGTCGAGGTCCGCAAAGCGCATGCCCAAATGGACCGGCAGAATTGCGCGCGTCTTCGGCGTGATCAGGCCCTCGATCAGCTTCGCGTCCATGCAGTAGGAGTCCGGGTCGACGTCGACGAACACGGGCACCGCATTCACCAGCAGCACCGGTCCGACCGTGCCTTCCCACGTGTAGGCGGGCACCAGCACTTCATCGCCGGGACGAATGTCGATTCCCTTCAGGGCTGCCTGGATCGCGACCGTGCCCGTGTTGACGGTCTGTCCGTACTTGGCCGTGTGGTATGCCGCGAACTTCTTTCCGAAAGACTCGGTGTGCTTCCCGGGAAACGGCTGTCCGCCCCAGTTCCGATTGGTGAGAACATCCTCCAGTGCTGCCCTCTCTTCGTCCGCGTAAACCGGCCAGGGATCAAAGGGCTTTTGTCGAACTGGTTGGCCACCGGTAATCGCCAGCTTACCAAAGGCGGCTTTTGCTGATACTGCTTCATTTCCCATCGGATGCTCTCCTCACAAGAATTTTTCAGGAACGGCGCTTGCTATCGAGGACTGTTTACGACCAAGGTGCGATTGCTACCTTCATGGAATCGGGCGCAATCGACTTGTGCACCGCGGCTTCCACGTCGCGTAGCGGATACCGGTGCGAAACGAACTCGCGAAGCGGATAGTGCTTCATGTAACGGGCCATTTGCCGCAGGCTGGGTCCGTAACTGGCCGGCTCTTCGCCGCCGACGCCCAGGATGCGCACGCTCTTGGCGCACAACTGCCGATGAGGACTGATTGGGACCTCGCCCAGGTCGGAGAAGTTCCCTGCCTCCACCAGCAGGCCACCCAGCCGAAGCATGTCTAGTGCTTCCGGCACGGCCTGGGGGACGCCGGCGGTCTCAATCACCATGTCCGCGCCCCGGCCTTCGGTCAGGCTATGCACGAATTCCAGCCGCTCCAAGAGAGTGGTCTTGCCGACATTCAGAACGTGATCTGCGCCCAACCGCTTAGCAAACTGCAGCCGATAGTCCGAAAGATCAACCGCCACGATGTTGCCCGCGCCCAGCATGCGCGCTTTCATCAGGAAGCACATGCCCAGCGCCCCAACCCCAAGCACCACGACGGTATCGTCGAACTGGAAAGCTTCACTCGGAAATACCGACATTTGTTTCGCGCGGTCCAACCCGACCGTCACCGCCATGATTTCCGTCAGCACGGCGACTTCCGATGGCAAATCGTCCGGCACCCGAACCAGAAAGCTTCCCGGAACAATGTAGATGTATTGCGACCACCCTCCGAAGAGATGGGGCGGGTCGGCTGCGCACATGTTGTTCCCGTAATCCACCATGTTCTGGCAAAAGTAGTACGGGTAGTCGTGACGGCAATAGTAGCAATGCCCGCACGACACATTGGCGCCCACTACGACGCGGTCGTCCACCTTTAGCGGGATGCCTTCAAAATCCAGGTACTCGCCATTGCCACCGATCGCGGCGACCGTGCCCACGTTTTCGTGTCCCTGGATGATGGGGAAACGGATTTGCTTGCCGCCGCCCGTGCCCCCGTACTGTGTCGTGTAACCCTGATAGGTATGCTTATCGGTACCGCAGATGCCCGATAACTCCATCTTCACAACCACACAACCCGGCTGGGGATCGGGGAACGGGTACTCCCGGACTTTGTATCTGCCCGGCTCCACCAACGTCGCGGCCAAAACCTGGCTTGCCGGCATCGTGCGGGGACCCTTTCTGGTGTGACGCTTCCAAACTGTTCGAGAACGAGAAATAGGCGCAGGTAAATAAGCGATTAGGGATAATATCGGCGACTTCCACCCTTTGTCAAGATTGGCCTGTAATCGCGCTATAATTCCCTCCTAAGTGGACTCGCGAACCCACCAACATGGGCGACAACAAAGGCTTGTCTGAATCTGGCAAATCCGCCCCGGCGGCCAGGCTCGGGCGCCGCGACTTCCTTCGTGGCTTGCTCCTGTCGCCGGCGTTGGCGCCTATTACTGAAAGCGCTCTGCTGCGGCGGGCCGCGGCTTTCCTCGAAGGTCCCGCATTCCAGAGCTCCCCGCGCGAGCTGGTCACTGCCAACCCCGACTTTTTTATACGCAACCACTTTCAGACGCCCGAGATCAACTCCGCTCTGTGGAATCTCGAGGTCACCGGCCTGGTTTCTCAGCCCTTGAAGCTTTCCTATTCCGATCTCCTGCTCATGAGCACAGTTCGTCTTCACTCGACGATCGAGTGCGCGGGCAACCTATCCGGCGGGAAAGGGGTGGGAAATGCTGTGTGGTCGGGAGTCTCCCTTGCGACCCTCCTGAAGCAGGCAGGAATAAAAGCCCACGCCTCATATGCCGCCCTCCATGGCGCCGATACCGGCAGCGGAGAAGACGTGCCGCCCGACACGCACTTCGCCCGCGCCATCCCGCTGGAAAAGGCTCTCAGCGACTCCACCCTGCTGGCTTACGAGATGAACGGCTCGCCCCTCCCCGCCGAGCATGGTTTTCCACTTCGTGCCCTGGTGGCTGGCTGGTATGGAATGGATTCGGTAAAGTGGCTGACCCGCGTCGAAATCACCGATCAGCCCTTTCAGGGATACTTCCAGCAGAAACACTACGTCGCGACAAACCCTGACGGCACGGCGCGCCCCATCACGCGCATGCTGGTGAGCTCGAAATTCCTGCGGCCATCCCAGGACGAGGAGATCCGCGAAAAAGTCTACCGGGTTGAAGGGGTGGCTTGGGCCGGGGAAGCCAAGATCGCCAAGGTCGAGTTCCGCGCCGGCTCGAATGAAGCCTGGCAGCCCGCCAGCCTCGACTCCTCCCCTACTCCTTATATATGGACGCGCTGGTCCTCGGACTGGCATTTGCCTGGCCCGGGTAAGTACACGCTGGAGGTCCGCGCCACCGATAGCTACGGAAACACGCAGCCGACGGTGCGCGACTCGGCCCGCCAGGACGCGTACGAGCTCAACACGACCCATCGCGTCAGCGTGGTCGCACGATAGAGTGGTACCCTGATCTACAGTGATTTGCCATGAGTGAACCGCACTTTGTTCGCCTACCTCGTCCGCGCTCATCGCTGCTCGCGATAGCCTTCATACTGGCATGGCTCTTGGGCCTCGCCGCGGCCCAGTCGCCCGATCTGGAAAAGCTCTCCAGCGAGGGACAAGCAGCATTAAAAGACCAGCAGTATGACCGGGCCGTCGAGGCATACGAACAAATCGTCAAGCTCGATCCCCGTTCCGCCCTTGCCCACTCCAACCTGGGACTGGCCTTGTACATGTCCTCGCAGTATCCCAAGGCGATCACTGAGCTCGAGAAGGCTCTCGAACTGAATCCTCGCCTCGACCATGCCCAAGTCGTGCTCGCGCTGAGCTACTTCAACAGCGGCGACATCATGCGCGCCACTCCTTTGCTGGAGAAGGCCTACCAGGCCAATAAGAATGATCCTGTGATCGCCGCGCACCTGGGCCTTTCCTACCTGCGTCAGGAGAAAGACGAGAAGGCGTTGGCCATAATCAGCCGCTGGGCCGAGCTGGAGCCCAACAATCCCGATGCGCTCTACTTCAAGGGCAAGGCCGCTATGTTTCTGGCCTCCGACTCCTTCGTGGACCTGACCAGAGCTGCGCCCGACTCCTACCGCATGTTCCAGCTTCGGGGGGAGATGCTGCGTCAGCAGGGCCAGGGGCCCGCTGCCATCAGCGAGTACAAGAAGGCCGTCGCCCATAAGCCCGACGCCGCCGGCCTCCACTACGCGCTTGGCACGCTCTATCGCGAAGCCGGACGCCTCGACGAAGCCCTGGCCGAATTCAACGAAGAGCTCAAGATTTCACCCAACGACGCCATGACCAACTTCTTTATCGGCGACGTCTACCTCCAGCAGGACAACATCGAAGCCGCCCAGAAATACCTGCAGCAGGCACTCGCTGTGCAATCTAACCTTGCCGACGCGCAGATCGATATGGCGAAGACCTATCAGAGGCAGAGCAAAATTTCGGAAGGAATCAAGTTGCTGGAGGCCGTCGTGAAATCCGACCCTGATCAGCAGGACGCGCACTACCTACTTTTCACCTTCTACCGCGATCAGGGCCAAAGCGAGCAGGCCAGGAAGGAGTTAGCGATCTTCGAAGAACTCAAGCGCAAGACACGCGACCGCGAGCAGAAGCTGATGAGGCTGGAGTCTTTAAACTGAGAAAGGGGCAGACACACCGGTCCTCGAGGGCAGCTTCGGGTATTCCGTTTCGGCTTGCGTCAGAATGGAAATATCAGTGTCAGCGTCTTTCCAGAACCGTGTCTATAAGCCGAGGAAACCTTCCATGTTTCCTGGTTTGACAAAGACGTAGGTCCACCTGCGGCGTCTCGACCACAACTGCCTGTGGAATCACGCTTCGGTTCCAGATACCGGCACAGTCGAGCTATCCCGTCCGCTGGTTCCTGGCCCGCAGCATAAACCCGCAGGATTCCCGCACCCGCAATTGAGGCGCAAGCGTGATCGTGGCGGCGCGGCTGTTCTTGCCCGATAAGCGCTCGAGCAGCAGGCGAACACCCGTGTCGCCGAGCTCATACTTGGGGAGTTCGATGGTGGTCAGCCGAGGGCGAAAACAACCGAGCCACGGATAATCGTCGAAGCTCACCAGGGCGAAATCTTCAGGGCAGCGCATGCCAATTTCGTCGGCCGCCTTCATGAAGCCCACGGTCATAAGATAGTTCGTGACCAGCACCGCATCGGGGCGTCGCGGCAGCAGCGCCAGGCCGGCGCGATAGCCCGAATCAACGCGGTAGTCCCCCTCGAAAAACAGCTCCGGGTGATCTTGAAGACCTTCAGCTTCCAGGGCCGATAGATAACCGTCACGCCGGGCGCGCGCATTGCTCACATCCATCGGTCCGGCGACCAAGCCGATAGTTTTGTGACCGATCCGCGCAAGGTGGGAGACTGCCTCGACTGCTCCCCGACGATCATCGGTCTCGACCAGATCAGCCTTCAGACCAGGACAGGTCCTCATCAGCAGGACTACCGGTACTTTGGCATCGGACAACATCTGCCGCTGCGCGGTCGAGAGCTTACCCGGCGTCTTATTCAAAATGATCCCGTCCACCCGCTTCGACAACAGAAGCTCCAGGTACTTCGCCTCTTTGTCTTCTTTGTCGTCGCTGTTACACAAGAGGAGTGTGTACCCAGCCTTCTGAGCCGCGTCTTCTGCCGCGCGAACTATCTCCGGGAAGAAAGGATTGGCGATGTCAGTGACGATCATCCCCAGAGTGTGAGTCTGCTGTTTCGCCAGACTGCGGGCCAGCAGGTTGGGGCGATATTTCAATTTGCGGATCGCGGCCTCAACCCGCCGTGCCAGGGTCGCGCTCACCCGGCCCTTGTTATTGATCACCGCCGATACGGTAAAGACCGAAACCCGAGCTTCGCGCGCCACATCGTAAATGCTCGCGGCCTTGGACCCGTTCGAGCGCGCATTCATCCTTTTATTACGCATAACCGTTAGACATTTGAGTACATGGGCATAGTAAAACACGGGTTAAAGGGGAGTAAAGCCAAAGCGCTTATGTCTGGTTTCTCACCCAGTCGCCAGTTAGAGTATTTGGGCAGTCTGCGCAGAGTTCCCCGCGGATGTCTAAAGTGGAGCGCTAACCGCTTTGATCCTGATAAAGCGCCGGCCTCAATTTGCCGATTGCAGTATTCTGGCTGCCCATAACAAAAGCCGGAATCAGCATTGACCCGTCCAGCCACACCGCCACGCCCACGGGGCATCCGCCCGGCCATAGGATGCGCCGCTTGGGGCTGCTTAACGCGGTCTCCATCAACATGTCGAACATGGTGGGCACCGGTCCGTTCATCACCGTGGCGGCGATCATCGCCACCATGGGCGGTCCGCAGTCACCGATTGCATGGGGCGTCGGAGCCATTCATCCGTTGCGCTCGTGGGCGACGCCAAGGCGACTCTGGAAGAGCTTCACAAAGCAGTTTCGACCTATCGAATACCATCTTCGTACGCCCAGACGATTGCAGATCTCCGTGCTCAGACGGTACGGTATCGATGCGCTGTTCGTCCCCGAGTCGCTCGGCTACTGCCCGATCATCCCTAAGCGCACTCCACTGAGCTTCTTCACATCAAACCAGGCCACCCGCTGCCCAAACCAATTCTTGGTTCCGGAAAGGTGGAATTTCTTCGCCCCCAGGTTTAAGTCACGCGTGGCTAACAGATATGCCACCGGACTCTCGCCATTCTTCTGCAACCTGTCCGCCAGCCATGAGCGGCCGCCCGCGGGCGCCGCGAGCATCACCGGCTCGCCGGGAAAATATGCGAGCTTCGCATCGAAGTCTCCATGATCTTCTGTGATCGGCGCGGACCAGCCGTACGCCTTTCGGAAGAGCGCGACCGAGGCGTTCAAATCGCTTACTCCGATGACAGCGATGTCGACCCCGCTAATGCTGGAGCCTTGCACCGACTTCGTAACAACTGCTCGCCATTCACGCGGCGTGCGATCCTGGATCAGGAACGGCAACGTTGCGCCCGGCGCGCCGGTACCGACTTTTGCGAGATCCCATTCGATCGACATCCCGTCGGGCTTCTTACGGCTGCCCAGCGTCGGGGCTTCAACCGGGATGCCCAGTGACTTCAGCCGCGCCACTTCATCCCCGATGTCCCTGGGTTCGACCGCCCATGCGCACGGCCCCGCGTTGTCGGCCATCAGCTTTCCCCAGCCGTTCCCGTCACCTTGACCCACCCTCTGCGGCGCGATCAGCTCGATATAGGACCCGTCATCGAACCCGAGCAGCGCCATGTGCGTGTCGCCCGTGGCATGCGGCCCGCCGTAGTCGGTTGTTAGCCCAACCGAGGCAAATGCCTGTCGCATAGTTTCCAAATCCGATCCGCATACCGAAACGTGATCGATGTTGAGAAACACAGATCCGCCCTGGGCTTGGGAAACCCCAAGGTGGGCAAATATGGTGACGGCCACTCCAAATAAGCATCGTGCGACCCGCTTCCAAATAGTCATGCGCACCTCGACTGCGGCCTGCATGGTAATCCCAAACATCGGAGGGAGCAAACGATTTCACCGGGTGAATGTCGCACCTTCCTGGCGCCATCGGAATGCCGATGAATATCTGTCCGGTCGTGGGCGGGTCGACTACAATTGCGCCATGCGGACTGTTTGCGCCGACGTTCTGTGCTGGATTCTGCTCTCGTTGGCTCCGGCTCTGGGTGCCCAGAACAACCCCGCAGCATCCCTCACGTCGAACGACACATCGTACGTAACTTGCGGAGATAGCGCAGCGATTTCGCGCACAGTAACCAGCGACATCTTTGTTTCCCCCGACGACAAACGGCGGGCTTACGTGCGAGTGGTCGCTCATGCGGTTGCTGGCCAGGCGAATCCGGAACGCACCTTTGCAGCGTGTGTGAATAATTCGAGCTTGTTCGTCGCTTCGAGCGGAAGTCCATTCGATCTGGTCTTTCTCGAGGAAGCAACCGATGTTGAATCCGGTAACTCGCTCGAGATTGTTGACTGGTCCGCCGATGGCCGCCGTCTTCTCCTCGAATTGGCGCAATGGCAGTATGACTCACCGGGTGTGACCCGCAGCCCGCTGGTTTACCAGGCCGAGGTCGGAGTATTCCAGCAGCCCGATCTCAGCCGCAGCTTTCGCAAACACTTTGGAATCGACTGCTCGCTCGAGGTGCGCGTCGCGGGCTACTCTGCGGATGGCAAGATCGTCATCGAAACCACGCCCCTGACACCCGAAGAAGAGGAAGTGCTCGCCATCCCCAGTTGCTCGCGCAAGAAAAACCAGTGGGTGCTGACCATCTCCAGCGAATCGATTACTCCCCTCCCGGAAAACCCGAAAATCGTTCGCAACCGAAAACTAGAGCCGCCGCCGGAAAAGTAGCGACCGGTGTTCGAGGATCAAGACCGATCCCCACCAAAACCAGGCTGAATGAATGGATAGAAATCCGTGCCCATCCATAGCCGCTCAAGCGGGCACGATGCGCATGCTCATATCGACCGCAGGCGCAGCCTGGGTCAATGCGCCAACGGTAATGAAATCAACTCCGGTGTCGGCGTAAGCGCGCACGTTTTCCAGCGTTATGCCGCCCGAACATTCGAGCGGGAGATCCCGGTCCAGACTCTTCAGTCGTTCCACCGCTTTGCGCACGTCCTCCGGACTCATGTGATCGAGAAGAATTGCCTCGCCCCCATGCTGGAGCGCTTCTTCCAGTTCTGCCAGGGACCGTACCTCGACCTCGATCGGCTGGGCCCCGCGCCGGTTATGATGGGCGCGCTCCAGCGCTGCGCCGATTCCACCGGTTAATGCTGCATGGTTCCCTTTGATAATTACTCCTTCGGAAAGGTCAAGCCGGTGATTTTGCCCACCCCCGCAGCGTACGGCATATTTATCAATAATCCGAAAACCGGGCACAGTCTTCCGGGTATCCAGAATCCGCGCCCCGGTGCCGGAGACGGCATCCACATATTTGCGGGTGAGCGTGGCAATACCACTCATACGCTGCAGGAAATTCAAAATGACTCGCTCGCAGGAAAGGATCACACGCGCGTTATGCCTTACGACTGCCACGGATTGCCCTTTATGTAAACGAATGCCATCGAAAATTTCTGGATGTGTCGTGACTTCATAGTGTGAAGTCACGGCCCCATCGAGCGCCGCATACACATCCAGAATGCGCGCGATCGACCCGATGCCCGCCAGAATGCAATCCTGCTTGGCAATTATCGTGGCCGCGGCGCGCTGGTTCGCATCAATACAAGCGTAGCTGGTAGCGTCCCGCGTGGCGCGGTCCTCCAGCAACGCATTCTCGATAATCGCCGTGGTGCGACGGGAATTCCAATCCATGACTAGTGGTCAGTCTGCCGCTAACGAGTCCCTCGGTTTGTCATCCTGAGCGAAGCGAAGGCTCGATTCAATCTCGACTTCAACACCTTCCAGGAGCCTCCGCCCGAACTTAGTTCCACTGGCCAAAGCGGACGCTTCCCCCCAAGCTATCCCAATTCTTTCAGTGCACTCCGCGCCTTGTTGCGCAAAACCACGAGTTCTTCCACCCGCTTGCGTAGTCCTTCCACAACACTAGCTGGGGCCTTCGACAGGAACTGCTGGTTACCCAGTTGGCGCTCTTTGCTGTCGATTTCCTTCTCCCAGCGCTCCAACTCTTTTTGCAAGCGCGTGCGCTCAGCTTCGAGGTCGATGCTCCTCTGGTAAACCACTCGGACATCAAATCGTGCAGTGCTTCTGGTTGGCGCTTCGAATGCCTCGACCTGTGTGACTTCAGCAATGGCTTTTACCAGTGCCAAGCGTCTGATGGCGGTGGTGTTACCTTGAATCAGTGTCCGAGTCTCGGGATCGTGAGAAAAGACTTCGATATCGACGCTCCGATTGCCGGCAATCTTTAACTCGGCGCGCAGGTTGCGAATACTGACGATAAGATCTTGAAGAATTGCCATTTCCGTTTCGGCAGGTACACTGCCTTTCTTGTACGACGCTGATGGAAACGGAGCCAAGGATATAGATTTATACGGCGGTCTCCCTTCGTAAAGCGATTGCCAAAGTTCTTCCGTGATGAACGGCATGAACGGATGCAGGAGACGCAAGGCTCCCTCGAATACGGTGGCAAGGTTCGTGCATGCGACGCGCACCTCTCGAGCATTATCGGACGCGAGTCGAGGCTTAATCAGCTCGATATACCAATCACAAAACTCCGTCCAAAAAAAATCATAGACGCTGCTTGCTGCGTGGTCGAAGCGATAATGGGCCAACTCGGTGCTGAGACTCGCATTCACCTCCGAAGCCGCGGCATTGAACCGGGCTAGGATCCACTGGTCTTCCAGGTTGGTGGACTCGAACACCTGCTCCCTAGCATTCGGGACTCCGATTTGCTGCAAGTGCTCGAGTGACCAAAAGCCCTTTTCCTGCGCCCGGTGAATATTCATGAACATAAACCGTGCCGCATTCCAAATCTTATTGGCGAAGTTGCGATAGCCCTCGGTGCGGCTCTCGTTGAAAGTGATATCGGTACCCGGTGCCGCCATTGCCGCCAAAGTGAATCGTGTGGCGTCGGTACCGAAGCGATCAATGATCTCCAGGGGGTCGATAATATTGCCCTTGGTCTTCGACATCTTCTGCCGCTCGGCGTCGCGTACCAGCGCATGTATATAGACCTGCCGGAAGGGCACGCTGTCATCCTTCCGGTCAGCCCAGCCGCTCGCTCCTTTTATTAAAGCATCCTGCTGGTGACCCTTCATGAAATGGCAGCCAAACATGATCATGCGCGCCACCCAGAAGAACAGAATTTCGTAGGCCGTGATCAGCAGCGTCGTCGGATAAAACACTTCCTCGTCGCGTGTCTTGTCCGGCCAGCCCAGCGTGGTAAAGGGAAGCAGTCCTGAGGAGAACCATGTGTCGAGGACGTCCGTGTCTTGTTGTAAGTTCGCGCCGCCGCATCGCGTACACTTACGAGGGGTTTCGCGCGCAATGATAATCTCCTTGCAGCCCTGGCAATGCCACACTGGAATGCGATGCCCCCACCACAGTTGCCGCGAGATGGTCCAATCGTGGATGTTGTTCATCCAGTTGAGGTACACCTGCTTGAAGTTCTCCGGAATAATTGTGATCTCGCCCGTCTCGACCGCCCGAATCGCCGGGGCCGCCAGCGGTTTGATTTTCACGAACCACTGCTCAGAAAGCCGTGGTTCAACCACCGTTCCGCACC
>JBPYDQ010000726.1:0-3468 GCA_051986135.1 Terriglobales bacterium
ATCCCAGAAGACGGCCTCGGTGCCGTTGCCTTGCCGAACGTGCTTGATCCCATTGAACTCATATCTGGCGCCATAAGCCGAAGCACTGGGTGTCACTGCCGGACCTCCAGAACGACCGATTCTTAAATATTTGTGGCAGCCAGCAGAGCGGTCCGCGAGCGCCAGTTGTTCGTTGCAGCGTACGCCTGACTGTTGCGGCCTGTACTCTGTAAGAGACCAAGTCATTTATACCAGACATAGCCAGCGGTGTCTTCTACAAATTCGTATTAGCGCTAGGAGAGATCGAGCCGAGCTTTGGCACAGAGCAAGTCCTCGTAGCGGACGGCGAGAATGGTAAGCCACTGGGCTCAGATACCGGGTTTGCGCGTCTCATCGTGCCTGGGGATAAATTCGGAGGCCCGGATACTTTCTGGATCACGACCATCAAGGTGCTTTCGGGTCCTCGTCCTGGCAATCCGAATGATGACGACCGCTGAGCAACGGCGAATCGGTGTCAAAGCATTAGGTGTTGCGTCGTTCGAGACTCTTCGATGCGTACGTAGACTGCGTTGAAAGTTTGGCAGACCACCGTTGACATCGACGTAAGTTTTGCAAGACACTGCAAAGCATGAAGAACTTACGAGCGATTTTTCTCAGTATCGCTGTCTTGTTCGCATTCGCAGGCGGGTTGGCCGCGCAATCGGCCGAAGCAACGAAACCAGACCTCGAACTCGTCGTGAGCGGAGACATTTCTAACCCATTGACGCTAAAGGCAAGCGATCTGGCGTCCATGCCGCGCGAACGAGTGGACGTGACCGAACAGGATGGCGAGAAGACGACATACGAAGGCGTCCCGCTTCAAGAGATCCTCAAAAAGGCGGGGATTCCCTTTGGACGACAGATGCGAGGTAAGGCCCTAGCCGGGTACGTCCTGGCAGAGGCAAAGGACGGTTATGCAGTGGTCTTCAGCCTCGGGGAACTCGATCCAGAATTGGGTGGAACGCGAATTATCGTTGCCGACAAACGCGATGGCAAGCCACTCTTTGCATACCAAGGCCCTGTACGACTGGTGATTCCAGCGGATAAGGAAGGCGCACGCTCGGTACGCATGCTCGAGAAATTGGAAGTCATTAAGCTTCGAAAATAGTGGCGCACAGTAACCTGATGCCGTTCTCTTACTGGTACTTGCGACGTTCGCTGTTGTTAGCACCTTGAGTTTTGCGGGTCCGCAGACGGTCGGCAAGCGAGTTGGCGCAGATGAATATCAATGGAAGCTGGGCTTCCTCAAGCCCAAAGTTCCCGCGAAGACCTCAACCTGCTCGGCCTTTGAATCAGCGCTAACTCCCTCGAAGACTTTGATGTCTCCGACAGGGCTCTCGGCCACGAAGAAATCACCATTCCGCCATTGAACTCCGTGACGAGCGATGCAGGTTCGTCCGGACTCGCACACTCGTTCACAGTTTCTGTAGTTGGAGCAGTCTGCTAAAGAGCCGCGCAGACAGACTTCACTTCAGTGTACTGCTCCAGCACTTCATGTCCCATTTCGCGTCCCCATCCAGATTGCTTGTATCCCCCGAAAGGTAGAGCCGCGTCGAAGACGTTATAGCAGTTGATCCAGACCGTACCCGCGCGCAATTTCGATGCGAGCAAGTGTGCCTTTTTGATGTCTCTTGTCCAGACACCTGCTGCCAAACCATAAACAGAATCATTCGCCCTCGGCACTATCTCGTCAGGATCGCTAAACGGAATGGCGGCTACGACCGGGCCGAAGATCTCCTCGCGCTCAACTTTCATCTCGTTGCTGGTATTCACGAGCACAGTTGGCTTCACGAAGTAGCCCTTGTCGCCTAATCGTGCGCCGCCCACCACAGGCTTGGCTCCCTGCTTTATTCCTGATTCGAGATAACCACAAACGCGATTCAGTTGCTCCTCGGACACGAGAGGCCCCATTTCGCTATCAGGTTCGAAACCCGGCTTTACCCTGATTCTTTCAGCCTGCTGAGCGATGCCATCGACAACCTTGTCGAAGACCTTTTTCTCTACGTACAGCCTTGAACCCGCACAGCAGCACTGGCCGTGATTGAAAAAGATTGCGCTCGCCGCACCAGGAATGGCTGCGTCGATGTCAGCATCATCCAGAATGACATTGGGCGACTTGCCCCCCAATTCGAGCGATACTTTCTTTAAATTGCCGGCGGCGGCTTGAACGATCAGTCTGCCTACTTCGGTCGAGCCCGTGAACGCAACCTTGTCCACGTCCGGATGCGCCGCTAGCGCAGCGCCGGCCGTTTCACCAAATCCCGTCACAACGTTGACAACGCCTGCCGGAAAGCCCGCTTCCTGAACCAGTTCGCCGAGCAGCAAAGCCGATAATGGTGTCTGCTCCGCCGGCTTCAGAACAACCGTGCAGCCGGCGGCGAGCGCCGGTCCGAGCTTCCAGGCAGCCATTAGAAGCGGGAAATTCCAGGGAATAATCTGGCCAACCACGCCAACCGGCTCACGCAGCGTATAAGCGAGGTATTTCAACGGCGCAGCCATGGTGAGGGGAATGGTGTTGCCCTCAATCTTGGTGGCCCAGCCAGCATAGTAATGAAAGTGTTCGACCGACAGGGGAACGTCAGCGGCACGGGCAATTTTGAGGGGTTTGCCGTTATCGAGCGACTCAAGCTGCGCGAACTCTTCCAGGCGATTGTCGATGAGATCGCCCAGTTTCCAGATCAGTTTGCCGCGGTCCGCGGGGGACATTTTCGACCATGGTCCAGTCTCGAATGCTGCGCGCGCCGCTGTCACCGCACGGTTGATATCCTCTCGGTCTCCCTCAGCCACATTCGCCAACACCTCGCCTGTCGCGGGGTTAAATGTAGCAAATGACCTGCCGGAAACAGCCTCGACCCACTTGCCATTTATAAGCATCTTTCGCGTTTCCGCTACGAATTTAGAGACGTTCGAATCGATAGACGGTATTGATACCGCAGTAGCCATATTGTTGCCCCTTTCACGGCGTAAAGATTTACGAAACCTAAAACTGGCTGCATCCTGGCAGCCCTTAATCAGTCGCCCTTGTAGTCCATAAACAGCTCTGGAAATTGTTGTTTGAGAGCTTCGATCTTTGGCAAATCACACACCTTAATATAGGGGTGGTCAGGGTTCTTCAGGGCAAAATCCTGATGATAGTCCTCCGCACGGTAAAAACCCCTAAGCGGTGTAACCTCGGTCACGATGTGAGCTGGGAAGACTTTGGAGGCGTCGAGGTCGGCGATATACGCGGTGGCAATACGTCTCTGTTCGTCATTCATATAAAAGATAGCGGACCGATAGGATGTTCCAACGTCAGGTCCCTGACGGTTCAGTTGCGTTGGATCATGGGCTACGGAGAAAAAGATCCGAAGTAGTTGGCCATACGCGATTCGCGAAGGATCGTAAGTTACTTCGACGGACTCCGCATGCTCGGTAGTCTCGGTAATCACCTGCTTGTAAGTCGCCGTTTCG
>JBPYDQ010000727.1:0-8317 GCA_051986135.1 Terriglobales bacterium
GGGTATAAGACACAGCAATCGATCGCGCTATTGCGCTTACTGTTTGTGTTTCACTATTCGGAAGGAAACACATCAAAACCCAGAACTCAGCGCAATTTTTCCTGAGGGCTGGTGAGGGAGGCAGCTCTGGGAACTGAAGTATGGCCGGCACCGGGCTCATCCGGTCGGTGCAGGATCAGCGACGGTTCGACCCGCCTTTTCCCGCCCTGAAAGTAGGCACATCTGGCACCGTTCGGTGAACAATCAAGATCTTTGGCGAGCACAGGATATATTGGAGTACCGCGCCGTAGAGGGTACATAACGTCTGATAGCTCAAAAAGTCTGCAGATTCCACTTGTAACTTTTGACAGTAGGAGTTACTTACTTGACTTATTTTTCCTGCTGTTTACTTCGAGGAACTGCTCGGCTTTCGATGCTATCCAATTATGTCCTCATGGAGTTGGCTATGGATTGCGATGGAGTTGGCTATGGATTGCTTGGCCGGCCAGTGTCTCTGTTCAGTTCGGCTCAATAGAGCCTGAAATCGCTGTGTCTGCTACTTCTTCCAGTTGTCACGTGACGGTGGCCTACCTATATTAGGTGCTTAACAGAGAATTAGAATTCGAGTGTCCTAATCTTCGATTCAGGCAATTAAGGAGGCGGTCGTGAAGAAATCGACGAAGTGGATTCCGTTTGCAGCCATTTTACTGTTAAGCATAGCCGGTTGGTCCCAGGAATTCCCCAAAGCTGAGGTAGGAATTGACTACTCTTACGTCCACTACAATCCCAGTGCCATTTTCACCAAGAGTCACAGCTTGAATGGCGGTGGTGGGACTTTTGTCTACAACGTCAGCCAGTACCTTGGCCTCAAGGCCGATCTGCAAGGCTACGGAAGCCATACAAATACTTTCGTGATTACACCTCGTCCGTTCTTTCCCAGCGGAGCGGTGGCCAACGTTCAAGGTAATATGTTCACCTATCTGTTCGGTCCCCAGATCAAGGTGCGCACCTATCCCAAGGTCCAACCCTTCTTTCACCTCTTGGTCGGAGGCGCGCACTCCAACGTGTATGCGAATGCATTTAGGAGAATTTGTACGTTGGGATCCGCCTGCGCCTTTTCGAAAGCGCCCTCGCCCAATGCCTTTGCATTTGCAGTTGGCGGTGGCATAGATATTCCGGTGGGTCATATTGTGTCCATTCGACCGGCCGGGGTCGATTATCTGCTCACCAACTTTAGCAATCGGTTCAACAACTCAAATCAGAACAATTTCCGTTATACGGCGGGAATCAACTTCAACCTCGGGAGCCATAGCAAGTAGGACTCTACTTAAGGAGTCTTCGGCCGCTGTTCATTCGTCGATGGCCTCCGCCCTTGGTGGCTGGGGCCTCTTCTTTGTATCGCTGGAATCTGGTCGGCGCCATGCCGCTATGTGCGCCGGCCGCCCCTGATCACTCTTCGGTGTACGTTGCCCGCATAGCAGTTCCTGGTTTAGTGAAGCAGGCCATCCAGGCCTTGATTTCCAGCTCCAGCAGCGCACCCATCAGTTTGGATATGACCGACCAATGTACCCGAGAGCCGCTCCATCATTTCCGATACGTGCGTAACCGGGTGCGGGGGGAGGCTCCCCTGGCGTCGACGCGGTTCACAAGGTGCAAGAATTCGGTCCCGACATAGTTGTGATGGACCTTTCTATGCCCATCGTGAATGGCCTCTGGGCAAATGCGCGAGATCATTTGCTTTGCGCCTGCCTCTCGATTGTAATGTTGGCCATGTACCTGTCACGGCACTTTACTCGGCTGCGCGGCAGGCGAGAGCTCGGGGTATGGTTTCGAAGTCACAGCCACAAACAAATCATCCACAGGCGGTCAAAGCCCTGTCAGGGAACAGGTTCTTCCGGTCCAAGGTCTCAGCTGGATTAACCGAGGCTACCCTCTGAGATCAACGCGTCGTGAAGATCAAGAATGTACTCACAAGCAGGTTTATTTTGTAGTTTGCTCGAGAAGCCTGCTGCTAGTGAGCCCGGACGAACCACATGAGGAAAATCATGAGGGAAATCCCGATCGCCCCTACACTGTGAAGGCGCACGGTGCGATAGGTGGGGTACCAGGGGAACATCAGGACTTCATAGACAGGTTTCAACTTCTCTGGCCAAAGCAGACCGGCAATGCCGACAATCAGGCAGAGCTGGACACCTAGGGCAAGGGCAAAACTCTGCATAAACCGCTCCAAAGCTTTTTAAACGCGATGGTGAGAGTGTGCACTGAGTTTGGGTAACCGTCAAGCTGGAAAAAGCGTTGGTCTCAAAGCTGGAAAAAACATCGGTTACCAAGAAGTCAATTTTAGAGTGGGTGAAATGGTCCTAGTACCAAGAAGGTCACTTCTAAGATGACGGCACTCGTCTCAGAATGGCCAATAACGGTTACCGCGCCACGACTTTTGCTCAGGAGACGTCTCATGGCGGCCAGGAAAGTGATCCTCTACTTCGACGACCAGATTGCCGCGCTGCGCTTCGCACTTGCCGCCGGTTCGGTTATGTCGGGCGAAAACCGCGCTCAGCTCAACGCCGACCTGGTGAAGGAGATGCAACGCGCCAGCCGAGTCAAGCTCGGTGAACCCTTTAACCCCGCCAGCACGCAGGCTGGGAACTCGGCCACAGCTCCGGCAGTCGTCGAGGCCAGCAGTCCCTCCTGAGGACGCTGAGTTACTGGCTGATCGCCATGGAAGTGGGCGCCACTATAGTGTTGATCGTCGCCTGGCTTGTGCCTGTCAAGGCACCCGTGCTGGGGTCGATTTTGTAGCCGTAAATATTCTTCGACGATTCATTTCCCACAAACAGAAATTTGCCGCTCGTGTCCGCAACTACGAAGACAGGCCCGGTTCCGGTTGCGAAAGGCGATCCGCTGATGGCCGTGACTGCCCCGGTGCTGGCGTTGATCGTGAAGGCGGAAACGTTATTTGAATCCTGATTGGCTACGTACAGAAACTTTCCGGAAGGATCTATGGTCGCCGATATGGGGCTCGTGCCAACCGAGAAAAACCCCGATGGGATATAGCTAAGCGCTCCCGTCGTGGCATTGATCGTGAATCCCACCACACTATTGGAGGTCGCGTTAGTCGTATAGAGAAGGTGTCCCGCGGGGTTGATGGCGATGGACGAGGGATTCGGGCCGGCTCCGACCGGTGAACCGGAAATCTCCGTCAGCTTCCCCGAAGCGATCGCGAAAATTGAGAGGGTACCTTCGTTCGCGTTAGCCACGTACAGAAATTTCCCGGAGGCACCGACACCGAGCGCCACCGGACTGGGGGTTGGAAATGGCGACCCCGCCACCGCGGTCAATCCTCCCGAACTCGCGTTGATAGAGTATGCCGAAACATCGCCTGAACCTTCGTTTGCGACGTACAGGAAGCTGCCGTTCCCGTCCATAGTCAGCGCCAAAGGGGTGATGCCGGTTTTCGCTCGCGGCAGCACTTCGGTGAGCGCTCCCGAAGTTCCAATCGTGAACAAGGAGATGTCGTTTTCATTCGAGTTCGCGACATAGGCAAATTTCCGGCTAGGATGAATGACGATTGCCAATGGGGAGGGACCGGTATTAAATGGCGACCCTCCGATTTGGGAGAGACTGCCGGAGTTAGAGTTAATATTGAACCCGAGCACCTGATTCGTGCTGGGAATGGTCACATAGGCCGGGTGCTGTGGTCCGGAACTGCCGCAGCCGGCCAGCCCCGCTACCAAGAACAGGATTACTAACCGGCTCTTCCACGATGACAACATTCGTTCGTGCTCCTTTGCGAGTCTAACGGGGGCGGTCCCCCAAGTCTTCACCCAGCCCGGCGTTGTTGAAACAGGGAGTAGTTCCAACTTACTACAACGAAGCGCTCAGGGCACAGCTGTACCTTAAGGTAGAGTGATCTGGCAAAGGACGGAGTTGCCTGTCTCAGTGCCGGCTCGAGAGAATCCCGAGAATCTCTCGCAGCCCGTGGCGGATGTTGGCGAGCTCCGCGGGGTGCTGGTTTGGAAATGGCAAACGATGTTGCTTCTTGTGATCGTGGAGATCGGTGCGGAACTGCTGACGTGCGCCCGCAATCGTGAATCCCTGCTCATAGAGCAGTTCTTTGATGCGCAGCACGTTTTCCACATCTTTGCGCCGGTACATGCGCTGTCCAGTACTGCTCTTCACAGGCTTTAATTGTGGAAATTCCGATTCCCAGAACCGCAAAACATAAGCGGGCAAGCGACACAGATCAGCCACCTCGCCAATGCGGAAATAAAGCTTATCGGGAATAACGATCTCGCTGCTCTTTCTGGGCCTTCGTGCCTGTTTCTTGGTAGTCATGGCATATCCAGGAGCGGCGCGCTTTTTCCGGCTTTTCACAAGATGCTAGCCCGTTAATAACACGATGTACGTCCGCGCACAACTCTAAATTCAGTGGTCTGAATTCAGTGGTTGGCTTGGTCGCTGGCCGTCTCATGCAGCACTAGGAGTCGCGCCTCCAAGGGAAAAACTGCTGATGTACGAAGTTGGAAGTGTTTGCCCACGACCAACAGACAACGCCCGGAATACAAAAGCCTCCGCGGAGGAGCTTCTACGCGGAGGCCGCCATACTTGACCGGGAAACTCATCTCGGCCGGTCAGTGTTTCTTTTTCTTCTTGGCCGCTTTCTTCTTTGCTGGCATGTATCCTCCGTGAACGATTTCCCTTGCAAAGGGTTTGACTTTGGCCTTTGTAATTCCAGAATGGCTGCCCATTTGTTGGATGAGCACCACTACTAGCCCAAGATATTGGGGTGCGTTAGCTTATTTGTCAATAGCTATGTAAAGTACCTGTCGGCCCGCGGGAAGGTATTCTCACCTGCGACTTCTGGTTTGCCGGGTGACGATTGTTCATGGCTGTGGGTCGGTTTGTCGTAAACTTCTGCGGAATGCGTGATCCGGTCGAAATCGAGATTTTCGCGAACCTTTACCACTCGATTGCCGAAGAAATGGGGGCTGCACTCGGCCGGACCGCCTTTTCGCCGAACATTAAGGAACGACGCGACTACTCCTGTGCCGTATTCGATTCGGATGAGCAAGTCATCGCCATGGGCGATCACATGCCCGTGCACCTTGGCTCCATGCCTATGTCCGTAAGTGCTGCTCTCGATCATCTCACTCTCGAACCGGGCGACGTTGCGGTATTGAACGACCCGTTCTGCGGCGGAACCCATTTGCCCGACATAACTTTAGTCGCGCCCGTGTTCATCGGTAGCCGAGCGCGACCGAGTGACAAGCGGCGAACGGTTAGAGGAGCTTCTCGACAGCCAAATTTTCGGGAGAAGTCGGCCAGGTCTGCCAACTTTTACGTCGCCTGCCGCGCCCATCATGCCGATGTGGGCGGGACCTACCCTGGCTCCATGGGACCATGCCGGCAGATCTATCAGGAGGGCTTTCGCATTCCACCCGTCAAGCTGGTCGACGCCGGGGAAGTGAATGGTGATGTGCTGTCGCTCTTGCTGAATAACGTGCGCACGCCCGAGGAGCGTGAAGGCGATTTGCGCGCCCAAATGGCGGCTTGTCACACGGGCGGGATGCGCTTACAGGAAGTCTGTGCCAGGTATGGGACCAAGCGAAGCCAGCGCGCCGCCACCGAACTGCTGGAGTATTCGGAAGAGATGATGCGGGCCTTTCTCGCCAGCGTTCCCGAGGGAGTTT
Source organism: Terriglobales bacterium (assembly GCA_051986135.1). Lineage (GTDB taxonomy): Bacteria > Acidobacteriota > Terriglobia > Terriglobales > Acidobacteriaceae > Gp1-AA122. The sequence goes on from JBPYDQ010000727.1 coordinate 5,670, forward strand.
ATCGAGCAGAGGATTTTCTCGACGACGACGGGGTGAACACGCGTCCGGTGCGGATCGCAACCACGATCCACTTCCATTACCGGGGCCTTGGCAAACGGAAAAACTCCGGCCCCATGGTTACTGTCGATTTCACGGGAAGCGACCCCCAGGTCGAAGGCAGCGTCAATGCTGTCGAAGCGATTACCTATTCGGCGTGCTTTTATGTCTTTCGCTGCCTGTTACCCGAACAAGTTCCGGCTACGGCTGGCCTCATGCGTCCCATACGGGTGATTGCCCCAGCCGGAACTGTCGTGAATGCCCGTCCTCCGGCAGCGGTCGCTGGCGGGAACGTCGAAACCTCCCAGCGAATTGTCGATGTCATACTGCGTGCACTTAGCCAGGCGATTCCAGATCGCGTTCCCGCGGCCGCTTCTGGCACAATGAACAATCTGACCATCGGCGGCATGGATCCTCGAACCAACCAACCATTTGCCTATTATGAAACGATCGCGGGAGGCATGGGCGCAAGGCCGAATAAGGATGGCGTTTCTGGCGTACACACTCACATGACGAATTCGCTGAACACTCCCGCAGAAGCGCTGGAATACTCTTATCCCTTACGCGTCCGCCGCTATTGTTTGCGACGCGGGAGCGGGGGAAAAGGAAAGCACCAGGGCGGGGATGGTATCGTTCGCGAGATCGAGGTGCTCACCGATCTGGAGGTCACCGTCCTTGCCGAGCGCCGGAGCCGCGGTCCTTATGGTCTGGACGGCGGCTGCGCCGGAGCTTGCGGCAGAGCTCAGGTGATTCGCTCGAGCGGTAGCGAGGAACTGCCGGGCAAGTTCAATACTCGCCTTCGCAAGGGAGAAAGGATTCGCATCCAAACGCCGGGCGGGGGCGGTTTTGGTTCACCAGAGTAGAAAAGAGAGAGCCCTATGACAAACTCCATTGCCACCCATTACCTTGAGGAAGCTCGCCGCCAGTTCCGCGGACACAAGCGCCTGGCGGAGGGCGCTTTCGCGCAACTCCGGGACGAACAATTCTTCGTGGCCATCGACCCTGAAGCGAACTCCATAGCCACACTGGTGAAACACATCGCCGGCAACATGCGTTCCCGGTTCACGAATTTTCTGACGACCGATGGTGAGAAATCCGATCGCCACCGCGATCAGGAATTCGAGTTATCGCCCAGTCCGACTCGTGAGGAAGTTATCGGGTGGTGGGAAGAGGGTTGGGAGACAGTTTTCTCTGCACTCGCACCGCTGCAGCCAGAGGATGTTGAGCGGACGGTCACGATTCGGGGTGAACCGCACACCGTTTTGCAGGCCATCAACCGTCAGATTGCGCACTATGCTTATCATATCGGCCAGATCGTATTTCTCGCGAAGCACCTGCAGTCAGACCAGTGGAAATCGCTCAGCATCCCCAAGGGCAAGTCGGAAGAATATTTCAGGGTTTCGGCTAAGGGGGGTCCGGGACCCTCTGGACCTCGCGCCGCAACGTAGTTGGGGGTCTAGGCGAGGCTAGGCTAGACGCGGGTGTTACGGCCTCACCAGGCGCTGGCAAGCGCGGTGTTAAAATAAAAGGTTTTGCAATTTTATCCCGCACTCTTAAGGCGCGACTGATGCCCAAAAATATGCTGGCCGTGGTGAAGCCGCAACCCAAGCCTGGCGTGGAGATCCGCGACGTAGCCATTCCTCAGATCGGCCTCACCGACGTTCTGGTTAAAGTTAAAGTGGCATCGATCTGTGGCACCGACCTGCACATCTATAACTGGGACCGCTGGGCACAAGGCCGTATTCATCCACCGCTGATTCCGGGCCACGAATTCTGCGGAGAAGTCGTCGCTTGTGGTAGCGAGGTGACGACCGTCAAGGAGGGCGACTTCGTATCCGCCGAGATGCATGTCGCCTGCGGCAAATGCCTGCAGTGCCGAACCGGCGAAGCTCACATCTGCCAATTTGTGAAAATCATTGGCGTCGATGCCGACGGCGCCTTCGCCGAGTACGTGCGCATTCCCGAATCGAATATCTGGAAGCTTGATCCCGCCATTCCGATCGAATACGCCTCCATCCTCGATCCCCTGGGCAACGCCGTTCACACGGTTTTAGCCGGAGAGATCGCGGGGAAAACCGTAGCCATTACAGGGTGCGGTCCGATTGGCCTGTTTTCGATCGCGGTAGCTCGAGCGGTTGGGGCGGCCCAGGTCATTGCCATGGAAGTGAACGAGTACCGCCGCCGTATCGCCAAGGAAATGAAAGCAGACCTGGTGCTCGATCCTACGACAGAGGATGTGCGCAAAATCGTCGCAGAGCGAACAACCGGGGCCGGAGTTGACGTGGTGCTCGAAATGGCGGGACATCCGAATGCCATTCGCACAGCCTTTGACATCGTCCGCCGCGGGGGCCGCGTGTCCCTACTGGGTCTGACCTCCAAGCCCATCTCACTGAACCTCTCCGAAGACATCATCTTCAAGGGCATCACCATCCAGGGAATCAACGGCCGCCGCATGTATCAGACCTGGTATCAGATGACCGCCCTGCTCAAAGCCGGAAAACTGGAACTGCACCCGGTGATCACCGATCGCATGACCATGGGGGACTTCAGCAAAGGCGTGGAGCGGCTGACCAGCGGCCAAGCAAGCAAGATCCTTCTTTATCCCGACGGCA
>JBPYDQ010000728.1:0-2390 GCA_051986135.1 Terriglobales bacterium
TGGACATCTACTTCGTGGGCGGCTTTGGCGTGATGGGATGGGTTGCGGCTTCGGAGTATACCGAGGCAAAACCCGATCCGCTGATTGACTGCAAGGTCGCCATCATGGGTCACATGAACGCCGACCACAAGAATGCGCTGATCCTGTTCGCGAAGCGGTTTATTGGCATTGAGGCCCAGGATGCCGAGATGACTGCAGTCGACCGCCTCGGCTTCTACCTGCGCCTGAAAACCAAGGATGGGGTGCATGGAGCCCGGATCGCATTCTTGCGGGAAGTTGCTGATCCGGTGCAAGCAAGAGAAGTTTTCATTGAAATGGTTCGACTGGCCCGGCAGGGGTAAGTCGAGTCTCGTGTTCGCCAAAACGAAACAAACGGGTGCTAAAGCGCGGTTAAATCAGGTGAATCGGAGTAGGAAATTCCGGTGCTTGGGGAGTTCAGCAGTCCGGTTCGATTGGAATCTCCTCGCACTGAGGGAGGATTCTTTTCCGTGGCAGCAACTTCTAAGAATCCTGGAGTGGACGCGAAATGATCGAGAAGTATTCAATAGATGGCACTGCCGAATGAGAGGGTGAAAAGCGGAGGAAACTTCCCAATGAGCAAAGGCCGGCTTGAAGCATTCAGCGATGGCGTATTTGCCGTGATCATAACGATTATGGTGCTTGAAATGAAAGTGCCGCGAGGAACCGACTTGCAGGCTCTTAAGTCCGTGGTTCCGGTTTTTCTCTCCTACGTTTTGAGCTACATTTATATTGGCATCTACTGGAACAACCATCACCACCTGCTGCACGCGTCGGAACACGTCACGGGCGGAATTCTTTGGGCCAATCTCGTCCTTTTGTTCTGTCTCTCGTTGGTACCTTTCACAACTGCCTGGATGGGGGAAAATCACTATGCGCCGCTTCCCGTGGCGGTATACGGAGTGATGCTGCTTTTGGCGGGAATTGCGTTTGTTGTCCTGACCAAGAGCTTGATCGCGCACCACAGCAAGAACTCGGTTCTGGCGACCTCAATCGGAAACGATTGGAAGGGGAGGGTGAGCGTGCTGGTGTATGCACTCGCGATCCCTTTGGCTTTTGTGAGGCCTTGGGTGGCTTGTGCTTGCTATACCTTCGTGGCAATCATGTGGCTAGTTCCGGATCCCCGCATCGAAAAACACGTGCATGGGTGATCCGCACGGGCGCAATCTGGCCCAGAGGTGGAGCCTCCAGCTTTGCCAGGGGCCTGGATCCTGTTTGGATCGATCCGTTTCGAAACGGCTTCCAAACGATCAATTCCCGCGTGCAACCGACTCCAGTATCTGCAGTACCTTCCGCTTGACGGCCACATCGCTGATCAGCTTGGGCTGGTTGACCTGTCCGTAATCGCGCAGAATCGCTAATCAGGCGGAAGACGCAGAGTTAGTAGCGCAGGCGAAATCCCTCGCGCTCGCTTGGCTGGACGATCGTAATGCGGTCACGCCCGATGTGGTGCCTGCATTGCTCAGTACTGCGGCACGGCATGGCGATCAAGTACTCTTCAATCGACTGCGGACAGCGGCAAAAGAGGAAAAAGATGAAGATGTCCAAGGGAGTATGCTAGAAGCGATGGGTTGGTTCCGGCAGCCGGACATCACCAAGGCCGCGCTCTCCATCTTGTTGTTCAACGAGTTCGACATTCGCCAATCGATCGCGATTCTCAGCGCCGCCCGGAACTCGCCGAAGAACCGCGAGCTGGCTTACGACTTTGTAAAACAGAACTGGGACCCACTCATGGTCAAGCTCCCCACAGATTGGGGATCATTTATGCCCTTTGTAGTGAGCTCATTCTGCGACGAGCAACACCGCAATGATGCCGCGGCGTTCTTCGAGGGTCGGTCCACCAAGTACACAGGAGGACCCCGATATCTGGCCCAGAGGCTGGAAGGCGTTGATCTCTGTGTAGCTTATAAAAAAGCCCAGCAGCCAAGCTTAGTCCAGTTTCTAGAGAAATATAGGGAGCAGAACTGACGCAGTCTCGTTAGGCTCGCTCGAGAAACTCAACTACGCGTGGGGGAGCGTCTCCGGATACATTAACGAAGACGGCGGCAGGTTCCAGTGGACGAACGGTCGGCTAACTGATAGAAGCGCAGAAGCGGATCGCTGTGCCGAGGAGGCAACTGCTTCATTACGGGCACATCGACGGGAGGTAGTGCGTGAGTACACCGTTCTCATTGCGGGCTGAATTAAAGGGCGTCGAGGTCGCACCAGGGGTGACCTTGCGCTACTGGGAGGCCGGTGCGGGCCAGGCGCTGGTGATGTTGCCCGGACTAGGTCATGCCGCGTCGCTGTACAAGTATCAGCTTGAGGGACTGTGCGACGAGTTCCGGGTGATTGCTCTCGATCCCCGTGGTCATGGCGAGTCGGACAAACCA
>JBPYDQ010000729.1:0-8974 GCA_051986135.1 Terriglobales bacterium
AGGGAGCCCTCTCCTCGAGCTATTCCGTTATCGAGAGATCGCACGCGCTCAAAGCTCTCTCGAAAGCTCTCACTCACTGCCGGCATACGCCGTAGCTGATCGCCTCCGCCTTGCTCGCGTTTAACCAGTGGCCACACCTCCCGCGACGGAGTTTCGCCCGAGTCTCTCGCCTCCTTGTTGCCGTACAAGCGCGGGTCAGCACTTTGTGCACGCAGAAATCCCGCTTTCCGTAAGCTGCTGGGAATCGCAGGGATGGATCCTGAGTTCTCGATGGTGAGAGCCGGTCCTAGGAAGCGCTTGGATATTGGAAGTGCCTGGGACCAGCGGCGAGTTCGATGTCTGATACTGGTTCCATCTCTAGTGATCGAGGCTTGCACCACCACGGTGCCATCCACGCCTGTACGCGCGGCTTGCTCAGGATCATGGGGCTCTACCTGGCGCTCAAGGAAGGTATGGAAACCGATCTCCGGACAACCACCGAACGAGTTGGCGAAAGCAGAGGACCGATGCCCGTAACCGACGACATGTCAGGCGACACACCTTTTCGACTACCGGGCTTTCGGTCAAGGAAATCACACTAGGCGCGGCGGGCATTCCGTTTCCGCCCCGACACAGAGTTCCAGCCTTATAGTGCCTAAGGCGAAACCTCGTGGCTCAACACCTGGCCAAAGCGCTATATCGCTCTACCCGAGTGTGGGTACCTCTGTGAACGGCTTTCGGCAATGGCGGGCTATTGAACATGACAGACCCGCTTACAGAGAGTGGACGGGTAGAGGTGGCACTTCACGTGTGCTCGACAACCCCCGCGCAGCCAGGTGGAGATGCCGGCCCCCCTGTGGGCGACACGGGGCTGTCTGCAACCGCTCGCCTTACGGGCTTGCCCGAGGATATGCAGAACGCAGTTGAAAGCACGACCTCGAGTCACTTCTCGATTGAAAACGGGACCTGGAGTTGCTTCTGAAGAAGGCACGAGGCCGGCACGCCATTGATATGCAACGGGACCTTACCACATCGGTCGAGTAGTCGGGCTTCTTTCCGACTAGTTGCGCACCTCTACAGGAAACTCTGTATCGACAAGCAGCGGAATCGACTCGTACCCTAAGACCCGTGCCCGGTGCTGCATCGGGCTCCCCCGCAGCGTGACCTATTGCACCCCAGGCTCCCTTGCTCACGGCGTAGCAAAGCGCGCGTACGACATAGGGCAGCCAGGAGGTCTTGGATGGCAGAAAGGGACACATCAACAATCGTAGCCGACCAAGCGAGGTTCTGGCTGGCAGCCATCATCGATTCATCGGAAGACGCGATTGTGTCCAAGGACCTTAATGGGATCATCCACACTTGGAACACTGGTGCGGAGCGCATGTTCGAATACACGGCAAACGAAGCCGTAGGCAAGCCCATCACTATCATCATCCCTCCTGAGTTGAGACAGGAGGAGGCAGAGATTCTGCAACGCCTCCGTGCGGGCCAGGGGATTGATCATTTCGAGACTGTCCGCGTTACCAAGACGGGTAAGCGACTTCATATCTCACTTACGGTTTCTCCTATACGGGACGCAGAAGGCCGCATCATTGGCGCCTCCAAAGTTGCGCGCGACATTTCCAGGCGGGTCATGGTGGAACGTGCGCTGTACGAGAGCGAGAACCGCTTCCGGCTTGCCCAAGCCGCGGCTCATATTGGTACTTGGGAATGGGATCCTGAGATCGGCCTCAGTTTCCTTTCACCCGAACTGCATGTAATGTTCGGCACCGATCCTGCCGACCCTCATCACCGCAGGTTATGGGAGTCCAGGCTTCATCCCGAGGACGCGGAGAAAGTTTTTCAGCAGATCACCGATAGCGCCACTACTGGCGGCCTGGAATTCGAGTACCGTTACTATCACCCACAGAAGGGGCTACGCTGGTTCTTGTGTAAAGGCCGCCGTTTCTCGGAGAATGATTGGCGGATGTTCGGCATTGTTCTGGACATCACCGATCGAAAGGAAACGGAAGATCTGCTACGCAAGAGCGAAGAGCAGTTTCGTGCCCTTGCTGATTCCATCGTCCAACTGGTTTGGATGGCGGAACGCGACGGCTACGTCATCTGGTATAACCGGCGCTGGTACGAATACACAGGAACCACTCCTGAGCAGATGGCGGGGTGGGGGTGGCAATCGGTGCACCATCCGGAATGGATTTCCACAGTGCTGGGACGCTGGAAAGCGGCGCTTGCCAGGGGAGAGCCGTTTGAAATGGAATTCCCACTGCGCGGAGCCGATGGTGTTTTTCGATGGTTTCTCACTCGAGCGGTACCAGTACGCGATGAACATGGCAAAGTGCTGCGCTGGTTTGGCACGAACACCAATGTGCACGAGCAGCGCGAGGCCCGCAAGGCCATGCAGGTTAGCCAACAAAGGCTCAGCGCCGCGCTGGCGGAACTCACTAAGGCGCACGATGAGCTGGAAACCAGAGTGAAGGAACGTACCGCCGATCTGGAGCACGCGGAAGAAAGTTTGCGCGCGCTCTCTGGCCGTTTGCTGCAGGCACAGGACGAAGAGCGTCGACGCATCGCCCGGGAACTGCACGACAGCGCCGGCCAATTACTCACGGCGCTGAATATGAATCTGGTGCCCATCCAAAGCGAAGCGGACAAATTGGGGCCTGGGTGTGTGCGAGCCGTGAACGAGAGCCTGCAACTGGTTGAGCAATTGTCCAGAGAGCTACGAACTATCTCGCACCTGCTGCACCCGCCGATGCTGGACGAAGCCGGATTGGAATTCGCCCTCGAGTGGTATGTCGAAGGCTTTGCAGAGCGAAGCAATATCGAGGTCGACTTCGAGCTTGCTCCAGATCTGGGACGACTTTCCCGAGAGGCGGAAATTGCGATCTTTCGCCTTGTCCAGGAATCACTAACCAATATCCATCGTCACGCCGAGAGCCCTACTGCAAGCGTGCGCATTTTTCGCGAGGGGCAGGAGATCAGCGTACAGATCAGCGATCAGGGCAAAGGCATGCCCGCGGGACAGCTCAATGGGCGCGGCTTTGCTAAGGCCGGCGTTGGCGTGCAGGGTATGCGCGAGCGCCTCCGGCAACTGAAGGGCAAGCTCGAAATCGTCTCTGGTCCCGGCGGCACCAGGGTGCAGGCGAGCCTACCCGCTCCTGTGCCCCAGTGGAGCGCTCCAGCTCAAGCCGTGTAACACTCTGCTGGCGGCATCGCGCCAGCAATTGGTGTTCGATTATCCTGAACGAAGACACCGATGGAAGCCGCCGTCCTGACCCGTCCCGCGGAAATTTCTAGCCGCCCACTGCGCGTGCTGGATAGGCCAGACCCGACACCTGAACAGGGTCACCTTCTATTGCATGTGCGCGCCTGCGGCGTCTGTCGCACTGACCTGCACATAGTCGAAGGAGAACTTCCTCCGCGAATTTCCGCGTTAATTCCCGGGCACCAGATCGTGGGCGATATTGTCAAGGGAAGTCGTTCCCTGCCGCTGGGGACGCGCGTTGGTGTTTGCTGGCTTGGTGGTGTCGATGGAACTTGTTGGTACTGTCATCACAACATGGAGAATCTTTGCGATTCTCCTGTATTCACGGGCTACACCGTAGACGGAGGGTATGCAGAGTACGCGCTGGCCAGGGAAGACTTTGTCTTCCCGCTTCCCGAAGGGCTTGACGACTTGCACGCCGCGCCACTTCTCTGTGCGGGGATTATTGGCTTCCGCAGCCTGCGTGTTGCGGGCGTACAGGCTGGCGAACGCGTAGGTCTGTTTGGGTTCGGAGCCTCCGCTCATTTGGCGCTGCCGGTGTTGCAATCCTGGAAATGTGAGGTCTACGTCTCGACCCGAGGGCAAGAACATCGCCGGCTGGCGTCTGATCTAGGTGCAACCTGGGTCGGGAGCGAGACGGAGAAACCGCCCGCCACTCTGGACCGGGCAATTACGTTCGCCCCGAGTGGCGATGTGGTGGTTGCGGCGCTGGCTAGCCTGCGCAAAGGTGGAGTGGTCGCGATCAATGCTATTCACCTCGACCGGGTTCCGCAGTTTGACTATGACAGCCTGCTTTGGGGAGAGCGGCAGTTGCGGAGCGTGGCGAATATGACCCGTTCGGATGCATCCGACTTCCTGAACCTGGCCGCCGAGATCCACCTCCGACCGCAAGTCACTGTTTTCCCTCTCCCCGAGATAAACGAGGCCTTAGCGGCAGTGAAACGAGATTCGATCGACGGAGCTGCGGTAATCGTGATCTAGAGCTCGATCAGGTGGAGGAGACGTAGCGAGGCTCGCAACTCTGCTTGCGCACGTTGTCAGCCGGGCAATCGGTGTCAGGCGGGGGGGCTGGCGTGACCGGCAGCGGAATTCCAAAGGGTAATACCGTGACCGGCGCGGCCAAAGCTGGCACTGGGGCGACAAAGGAATTCGGCTGGACGTTCGCCACCCCCAAAACCAACAGCCCGAGTTCTACCAGCATAAGAAACCCGAATACGATGGTTCGCATTGTCGCCGTTTTCCTTGCTCGATCAAGCGCCTCTAAAGAGTTCCGATGGTTAAAGTTCATTGGATGTTGAGGAACACCTAGGGTTTGGACGGTCTTTTCGACCACTCGGTAACCGGGGTCGTCAGGCGGCCCCCGCAGCTCGGGTACCTTGCGAGGGCGGCGGCCGGCCCAATACCTGCTCGGGAAGACAGGTAAACAATGGTAATAAAGGGTTTTCTGTTGACCTCGACGCCTAATGGACATATGCTTCGAAACACTAGGCTATGTTTCGTTTGTGGCCGATACCTAGGAGTCCATCATGGCTAAAACCTACGCCAGCGTCGTCGGGGGGATCCTCCTCGTTTTGGGGGTGGCAGGGTTCCTCTTGAAAGATCTTGTTGGAACGATACACTTTGTACCTGCACAAAATATTTTTCACATCGCATCCGGAGTTGTCGGAGTGTACTCAGGCGTGCGCGGCAAGAAATTGCCAATCGCCTTCGCCCGGGTATTTGGGCTTGTGTACACCGTGGTTGGCATACTAGGTTTTATGCACATCGGGCAACTTTCGCCTTTGGAATTGAATGCAACCTACAACGTTGTTCATCTCGCGGTGGGATTGCTCGGACTGGCAGTCGGGTTCAAGAGCAGCAAACCCGAATTGGCGAGAGCTGAGAAGTCAGGCGCTTAGGGCTTGCCGCCCGCCGGGGGAAGAACCGGTAGACTTTCTTTGGCAAACACCCGTTTTTGGGCGGTTTGCATCCTAAGCGGGCGTCATGCTTTCGCTGAAAGCTCCGTCTGAGCCAGCGCCGCCCCCCGTCCGGGAACCGCCGGACGACAGCCCAGAAAACCCTCATACCCCGGTGCGCGACCCGGATCCGGCTGAACCCGCTCAGATTTGACAGCTGGGGTGTCGACGACGCCGGGATAATTTCCTGCTAACCGGCTACCACTCATTGCGTCTCTAGGGTGTTCGCCTGACGCAACGGCTGGCGGCACCGGCTCATTCTCTCTCCGGTCCGATGCTGCTGGCCGGTTTTTCCTGCCCCGCGGAATTCCTATACCCGGACGCGTGTGCGCTCCTCATCCGTGCGCAGCGCATTGTCTTCCGGCTGCCCGGACTGACCACTTCTAGGCGCCTCGATTCGCAAATCGGAGGGAAAGATTCGCACAGCACGGCGCTTGGTGACAAAGGAAACTCCCCATTGAAACATGACTAACAGACGATTGGCGAAGCCGATCAGAAAGTAGATGTGCACGCCTGCCCAGGTCAGCCACGCAAGCCGCCCTGAGAAGCGAACAAAGTTGAGATCAGCAATGGCAAAGGTTCGCCCAACAATCGCCATGTTGCCCTTATCCCAGTACCAGAAGGGCCCTGGCGGCGATTGTCCCTCAACCCGTCGCCGGATAAGCTTGGCAACGTATTGCCCTTCTTGGATGGCGGGCTGGGCTACGCCAGGAAGTGGCATCCGCTGCTTACTTCTCCGTCCGAGCATGTCACGTGTGTAAGCCGAAACCAGGGCAGTGTCGCCTATAACGAACACATTGGGGTGACCTGGAACCGAGAGATCCTCCCCGACCATAACCCTGCCCGACCGATCGGTTGGGGCGCCCAACCACGTCCCCGCCGAAGAAGCGGTCACTCCCGCGCTCCAAACCACGGTCCGGCATCGAACCCGGGTCCCGGCAACGATTACGCCATCATCACCGACTTTTTCCACCTTGGCACCGGTACGGACTTGCACACCGAGCTGTTCGAGGTGTTCGTGACTCTTGCGCGAGAGAGATTCGGGATAGGTGGGAAGAATTCTCGGCCCCGCCTCATAAAGGAGGATGCGGGCCGAACGTGGATCGATGTGACGGAAATCACGCACAAGCGCGAGGCGCGTCATTTCCGCCATGGTGCCGGCCATCTCCACACCCGCGGTGCCGCCGCCCACGATGACAAAAGTCAACAGCTCGTGTACCGATTCCGAATCGGCTCCGAACCGCGCCGCTATACTCTCGGCCTCCTCAAAAGCCAGCAGAATTTTTCCGCGTATTCGATCAGCATCGTCCACCGTGTCCAAGCCGGGAGCAGCCTTCTTCCAGTCATCGTGACCGAAATAGTTGTAGTGAATTCCCGTCGAGAGAACGAGAAAATCATAGGCAATACAACCTTGGTCGGACTCGACCAGCTGTCTGGCCACATCCACTCCGGTCACGTTTGCCATCAGTACTTCTGCATTTTCTTGACGGTGCAGGATCGAACGTAAGGGTGCCGCGACTTGATCGGCAGAGAGAAGTCCAGTGGCCACCTGGTACAGCATAGGACGAAAAAGATGGTAATTGTGCCGGTCGATGACGGTGACTCGGACGGGAGCCTGGGCTAGTCCTTGCGCCGCGTACAATCCACCAAAACCGCCGCCGACGATCACCACCCGAGGAATCTGCTTGTTGCCCGCAAGAGCGATCACCTGTTCCTCCATCCCAACATTGTTTGGATGTTGGGGAGACGAATTGGTTCCACAAAGCGGCTGTCGGTTGTTTAGCTTTCAGTCGGACAATTGGGTGGAAGCCAAACCACCAAAGACAAATTTTCACCAGTAGGTGAAATTCAGCTGATCCAGGTACACCGTGTAAGGCTGCTGCGATTGATTGCCATCCATCTGGTAATTGATCGTGATGCCTTGCCAGGAGGTGGAACTCGGGCTTTCGTAGTAGTTTAATGTGCTGGTTTGTCCGTTTAACGTAATCGATTGGAATAGCAAGTGCCCGTCGGAGGTACGCTGCACTTCGAGCACCAGATGGTTCCAGGCATTCGCCTGCGGATTGCAGGCGATTCCGGTGGGATGCCACTTCATGCCTTGGTCATCCCAAATGTCCCACTGATTGCCGCTCGCAATCCGGCATTCGTGCCCCCAGATATAGGACTGTCCATTTAGGAATTGATTGACATCGAACTCGACGGCTTGAGCGGCGGACAAATTTGAGACAAAGAAATAAACGTCGTAGATAAAATTGTGAACCGAGGAAGTAATTGTTTGACCCGGATCGAACAAACCGTGGGAAGAAAAATCTCCGATCAGATGGTTGTTCCAAAGCGCATCAGCGAACTGCGTCTGTCCTCCCAGATTGAACTGCATGGCCGAACCAGTAATCGACGGAGAATTTACCCCCTGGCTGGCCGACCAGGTGACCTGTGGACCACTCGGCTGGCACGATGAACATACGTTGTAACTGGTCGGCAACAGACCGTAACCCGTCCAGCCTGGACCGGTCTGCAGATTGGAAAAGGTTTTGCTTCCCGGGGGCGTGGGCGCTGGCGGGTATTGTGGCGGGGCCTCGACATTAATGTTCACGGGAACACCGACGGCGGCCCCACAGTTATCCCATGCCTCGACCTTGGTCGCATACGCTCCCGGCGTCAGGTTCAAGCTGGTGTGCAAATTCCCGCCGTTTACTTGGTAGGCCAGCGTGGTCGGGTTTGAGTACACGCCCATCTTGTTGATGCCGGCGGCGCACGTGGTGGTGGCGGTGGCGACATACTGTACGGAAGGAGCCACGGTGCTGTTGTTGGCCGGTGAGGAGACGTGCACCGCCGATTGACTCTTGGCCGAGGTGGGAGCAGCCGGCGGCGGATTGCCGGCGCCTCCTCCGCAACCCGTCAGTCCCGCGGTCAGGAAGAGGGGCAAATAGATCTTTCGCATTCAGATTTTCTCCAGCAAATAACCGACAACTTGCAGTTTGTGCAGAATTGCTGGAATTCTAGGGATTCATCTACTCAGGCTCAAGTAGATATTGCCCATCAACTCTGGATTTTCATGGGAGGGGTAATTTATTGCGATCTTGCTCAACGGACATGATGCCGTTGCGAATGGCGTATAGGATTAACTCGCTGACCGAGTGGAGTTTAAGCTTGCGCATGATGTTACTGCGGTGCGTCTCGGCTGTTTTTGCGCTTACTCCCAGGAGGATTGAAATCTCTCTTGTGCTCTTCCCCTCGGCCACCAAACGAACGATCTCACGCTCACGGTTGGTGAGCAAACTCTGTCCCCGGTGGGTTCGCGAGTTGCTTTGATCTAGGTAACCGTCGAGAACCATTTGCGCTACTCGCGAGGTAAAGTACGTCCCGTTGCGCTCCAAGGCTTCGACCGCCGAAACCAGTTCGCGGGCGGCATCCGATTTCTGGACGAAACCGCGAATCCCCATTTCGAGCGCCTTGCGAACCAACTCGTCCGAATCCACGACGGTCAGGAAGAGAATCTTCTGTTTCTCGTCATGCTGCAGGATGAGACGCGCCGCATCCAACCCGCTCATTTCGGGCATACTGACATCGAGTACGAGCACATCAGGACTGAGTTTTCTGGTCAGCTCAACAGCTTGGGTGCCATTTATGGCTTCCCCACAAATCTGCCAGCCGGAGTGCGATTGCAGCAGGGTGCACACACCCCGCCGCACGATCTCATGATCATCCGCTACCAGAATCCTTAACGGGCACACTGCTCAGTCCTCGCAAAGCGGATTTGCTCGAAGATGCCGCC
>JBPYDQ010000730.1:0-4267 GCA_051986135.1 Terriglobales bacterium
ACGGACCCGTTCAAGTACATCCTCTACTCGGCCAAAATCGGCGAGCAAACCCCGGCCATGGCCGCAGTCAAATGAGGCAGCGGGCCGAATGATAAGAATCTATCTATGTCGCCCGAATCGAGCCCTACTCAATTTCTGCTGACCGGCCGCAGCACACTGGTCACGGGTCTGCGCGCGGCCTCAGCAGATACCTGGCCCTCGATCTCGCGGCAGTAACGTCCTCCTGTTCCCGTCGGAAAAGATTGGCCAGTAAAAGCCAAGAAGCCGAGTACGCTGCCGCGAGCGCCTCGGCGGCTTGTTGAAGTATTACAGCTACGCCGCATGAATATTTTTACCTTACGGGATTTCTTGATCATATGGCTTGGTAACGATGCTCACGACGCCTCACTCTGACACAATGGGGTCCGGGATCTCCTCAACGGCTGGAGCAAGTTCTCGGTGGCATGCGAGGTAGCGCACGCAGGCGTTCCAGCGAAGGACGGCATCGTCATTGCCGGGAGGACGCAGGCACTCCGCGCGCTCAAAGAACCCCAGTGCGTTTACGAGCCAATCGTAGGCATACGCGTGTGCGCTGTGAGAACCCGCTTCGTAGCGTGCCTTGGCGCGGCGCTCCCATGCGATGGCGGTGTAGTAGAAGCGGTCGTAGGCCGTCTCTAGCCGCTCTGCCACTGCCAGCGCGTCGGCGAAGGTTCGGGAATTTTGAGGAATCTGGTCAGTGAGCGCCAGCAGCAAACTTACGAGGGCCTGCTGATTACCGGGTTCGATCTCTAGAATGTCCCGGCAGATACTTTCGGCTTCGCCCGGTTCATTGAGCAAACGGTAGCGCTCCGCTTTAGCCAGCGCGTGAGCCACACAGTCGTGGGAGATTGGCTTTAGCGCGAACATGTCGCCTCCTTTCAAAGGATGTGTAGCAGTTTTTTTAACGGGTCAAAGAACTCATCGACCACTCGCTCTTTAAGCGGGATGATGGCGTTCTCGGTGATGGTAATCGCCTCGGGACAGACCTGGCGGCAGCACGTCGTGATGTTGCAATATCCAATGCTGTGCTTGTCTTTCAGGTCTTTGAGACGGTCTTCGGTATCGAGCGGGTGCATCTCGAGTGCTGCGGCATAAACGAAAAACCGCGGACCGACAAACTCGTTCTGCTTGTGGTGCTCGCGTAGGACATGGCAGACATCCTGGCACAGGAAACATTCGATGCACTTCCGAAACTCCTGGACGCGGTCCACATCGGCCTGCTGCATGCGCCAGGTGCCGTCGGCCGCATCGGGGGAACGGGGGCGGAACGGTTTGATTGTTTGCTTAGCGCGGAAATTCCAGGAGACATCGGTCACCAGATCGCGAATCGCGGGGAAAGCGTGCATGGGCTCGAGGATTACAGGCATGTCCAGGTTCAACTGGCTGAGCCGTGTCATGCACATGAGCTTGGGCATTCCATTGATTTCCGCCGAGCAGGAACCGCACTTGCCGGCTTTGCAATTCCAGCGCACTGCGAGATCGGGCGCCTGGCTCGATTGAATGCGATGAACCGCGTCCAGCACGACCATGCCTTCATCCACCGGCGTCACATAATCGTGGAATGTGCCGCCCCCGGAATCGCCGCGCCAAATGCGAAACATTACTTGTTGCGGCATTACTTCGTCTCCTCGATCACTCTCCGCAATTCATCGGGCAACGGTCGCGTTGGCTGCCTTTCCACTAGCATTGCGCCATTGCTATCGCGCCGAACCGCGATGTTGTGCTTGCCCCAGTCCGGATTCTTATCGGGGAAATCTTCACGGAACTGAGCGCCGCGGCTCTCCTTTCGCAGCAGGGCGGCGCGTGTGATGGCTTCGCACACGTCGACAAGATTGGAGAGATCCATGGCGGTGTGCCAGCCGTTGTTGTATTGACGGTGGCCCGCGATGCTAGCTCGCGCGGCCCGAGTACGCAACGTTTCGATGGCCTCGAGTGCCTGCAGCATTTCACTCTCGGTGCGTACGATGCCGACCAGGTCTTGCATGCATTCCTGAAGGTCATATTGGATGCGGTATGGATTCTCGGCCGTGGGGTCGTTTTCGAAAGGCTGAAGTGCAGCCTTGGAGGCGGCTTGTACCTGGCCGTCGTCCAACACCAGGCGGCCGTTGCGTTTGGCGAATTCGGCCGCGAATTCACCGGCACGTTTGCCAAAAACCAGAAGATCCGATAGTGAATTGCCGCCCAGGCGGTTGGCGCCATGGAGTCCTGCGGCAGCTTCCCCCGCGGCGAACAGGCCCGGCACCGTAGACATTTGCGAATCGGCATCCACGCGAATTCCACCCATCATGTAATGCGTTGTTGGGCCCACCTCCATGGCCTCTTTGGTAATGTCAATATCTGCAAGCTGCTTGAACTGATGGTACATGCTGGGAAGCTTACGCTGGATGTGCTGCGCGGCATTCGGAATTTTCTCTCTAATCCAGGCAATATCCAGGTAAACGCCGCCGTGCGGGCTGCCGCGGCCGGCCTTAACCTCCCGATTGATGCAGCGTGCAACGTGATCGCGGGTGAGGAGCTCGGGGGGACGGCGGGCGCTCTTGTCCCCCTGCGTATAGCACCAGCCTTCCTCTTCCGTTGCGGCTGTTTGCTCCTTGTAGAGATCAGGGATATCGTCAAACATGAATCGGCGGCCTTCCTTGTTGCGCAAAACGCCGCCCTCACCGCGCACACCTTCCGTGACCAGTATGCCGCGCACACTGATGGGCCACACCATGCCTGTGGGATGAAACTGGACAAACTCCATATCGATGAGCTCGGCACCGGCGCGGTAAGCGAGTGCCAGCCCGTCACCCGTATATTCCCAACTGTTGCTGGTGATCTTGTATGCTCGTCCGACGCCACCGGTAGCGATCACCACCGCCTTGGCAGACCACTGAATAAAATGCCCCTTCTCTCGGTCATATCCGAAAGCGCCCGCGATACGGCCGGAATCCAGCAGCAGGACAAGCACCGTGCATTCCATGTGGACTTCCATGCCCTGGTGGATGCCGTGGTCCTGGAGCGTGCGAATCATTTCGAGGCCGGTGCGGTCTCCGACGTGGGCCAGTCGTGGATAGCGGTGGCCTCCGAAGTTTCGCTGAAGGATCCGGCCATCTTTGGTGCGATCGAACAAAGCGCCCCAAGCTTCGAGTTCGCGCACACGCTCGGGCGCCTCTTTGGCATGCAGCTCAGCCATGCGCCAGTTGTTGAGGTACTGCCCGCCACGCATCGTGTCGGCGAAATGGACGCGCCAGTTGTCGCGGTCGTCCACATTAGCCAGAGCGGCCGCGATGCCCCCTTCGGCCATCACGGTATGTGCCTTTCCTAGCAGCGATTTCGAGACGACGCCTACTTTCGTCCCAGACGCAGCGGCTTCGATGGCTGCCCGCAGCCCTGCTCCCCCGGCGCCAATTACCAGTACGTCATAGGAATACGTCTGGTATTCGGGCATCAGAAGATTCTCCAGTCAGACCATATACCCATGGCACACAGCCGGACATAAATATCGGCGAAACCCACGGAGCACAGGCTAGCCCACGCCCATCTCTTGTGGTTTCCGTTGAGACAGGTTACGCAGTTATAGAGGCGATGTCGGATGCGGTGTTCCGAGAGACGGTCGAAGGTTCCGCCGATTAGATGCCGGAACGCATGGCAACCGAAAACGTAGCCACCGAGAAGAATCACGTTGACTGTGAGCACAATGCTTCCGACGCCGATGCCGAACCCATCCGGAAAGCGGAACGATTTGACGGCGTCATAGACTAGAACGCCCCAGACGATATAGGAGAGGCGTAGAAAATAGCGATGAAAATTCTGAAGGATCAGGGGAAAGCTTCGTTCGCCCAGGTAAGACTGGCGCGGCTCGCCTACAGCGCAGGCTGGTGGATCGGCCCAGAAGGACTTGTAGTAAGCGCCGCGATAGTAGTAACAAGTGAGGCGGAAGAGGCCGGGAATCCAAAGAATGAGCAGTGCCGGAGAGAACGGCAGAAAGCCGGGATACCAGGATGGTTTGGGCCCAAACCAAGCGTGAGGCGAATCGCCGAAAAGCTCCGGAGAATAAAACGGCGAGATATAGGGACCGAAAGTGTAGTATTTGTCCTGCCACGCGGCCCAATTGGCGTATACGAGAAATGTGCCGAGCCCAAGGAAAACCAGAAGCGGCGAAAGCCACCACCTGTCGCGACGTGAAGTCTGGCCGAAACGCCCGTTTCTCCAGACGACATCCGGGGTCGAAGTGAGTTGCGTCTTCGCCGGGGTCGCCATATTGGCC
>JBPYDQ010000731.1:0-3192 GCA_051986135.1 Terriglobales bacterium
GCGTGGACGACCCCGAACGAGTGAAAGAGATCATGCAGAACACCGCCATGCTGGAGATCAAGCAGGTGACGGGCGGCCCGTATCCCAGCCAGGCGGCGGCGTTGCAGACGAATAACGGACTCATTCCCGCCGACCAGTTGCTGCTGCCCGGCAACACCCTGGGCGGACGCGCCGAGGGCGAGCAGTGGTATCTGGTTTCGCGGGTTTCGCCCATCAGCGGCAAGGATCTGCGGCACGCCGATCCGAGCACGGATCAGAACAGCCAACCGGATGTGAATTTCCAACTGACCCGCGACGGAGGCAACCGCTTTTTCAATTTCACTTCCGCGCACGTGAAGGACAGTCTGGCCGTCGTGCTCGACGGTAAAGTTCGCGAAGTCGCAAGCATCGACGAGCCGATTCGCGACCAGGTGCAGATCCGCGGGCACATGGATGCGCAGTCCGCCAAGGATCTGGCCATGATCTTGAATTCCGGAGCGTTACCGGCCAGCATTCGTTACCTGGAAGAGAGAACCGTGGGACCATCGCTGGGAGCCGATTCGATTCGATCGGGCGTTCTGGCGGCGGTGATCGGCATGACGGCGGTGCTGATTTTCATGCTGATCTATTACCGTGGCGCCGGGGTGAACGCCGATGTGGCGCTGGTCATGAACCTGATCATTCTTCTCGGGTTCCTGGGATGGTCGACGATCGCGGGAGTCAACGTTGCGCTCACGTTGCCGGGGATCGCCGGCGTGATCCTGACGGTCGGTATGGGCGTGGATTCCAACGTTCTGATTTTTGAGCGCATCCGCGAGGAATTACGCAACGGCAAGACTCCGCCTTCCGCGGTGGATCAGGGCTTCAGCCATGCCTGGATCACCATCGTCGACACCCACGTGACCACGATTGTTTCGGCGGCGATTCTGTTCATCTTTGGGACCGGGCCGGTGAAGGGATTTGCAACTACCCTGACGTTCGGTCTTCTGGCGAACCTATTCACCGCAGTGTTCGTCTCGCGCACGATTTTTGATTGGGTGCTCAGCCGCAAGCAGCGCGGCGAGGCGCTTAGCATTTAGGCGTATTCCGATGCGAGGGCGCAGGAGGCCCTCGCTACGATCGCAGAGATCTGCGATCGCAGAGATATAAATATAAGGGGCTAGTAACCAGTGGAGTTCTTTCGCAGCGTTAATATCGACTTCTTAGGCAAGAAGTGGTACTTCCTTGCTTTTTCGCTGATTTTCAGCGTGGCCGGTCTGATTTCCATGGGGGTGCGGTGGGTGAGGGTGGGGACGCCGCTTCCCTGGGGCGTCGATTTTCGTGGCGGGACGCTGGTGTATGTGAAGTTCGCGCACAAGCCCGATCTGAAGTCGATTCGCACGGATCTGGATCGTGCCGGTCTAAAGGATCCCAAGATCCAGCCCTATGATGTGCCTGCGTTGAACGAGGTTCTCATCGATCTCGGTCTCCGCGAAACCAGCGAGGCAGCGGCATTGGACCAGGGCAAGACGAGGATCATCCAGGCCTTACAGAGGGACGCCCCGGCCGGCAAGCAGGACCTGAACAATGCTCCGTTGTTGGGCATCAAGAACTTTCTCATGGACAAAGACCCGATGCATCTGGGCACGGACGCGGATCCGAAATACGCGGCGCAGGCCCAGGCGGTTGCGGATTTCCGGGATAAGGTGCACGGAGGTGTGCTGAGCTCACTCGATCAACTGAAGAATGCTCCGGGGGTGGATCCGGCGGTGGCAGCGTCGATCCCGGATGGATTCTACCTGTCGGACTTCCATATACAAAATGTGGAGATCGTTGGACCCCAGGTCGGCAGCCAGTTGCGCACCCAGGCCGGTTTGGCCACTCTGTACTCCCTGCTGGGCATGCTGGTGTATCTGGGCTTCCGGTTTGAATGGATCTACGGGATTGCAGCTGTCATCACCGTTTTTCACGACACTCTGATCACGGTAGGGGCGTTTTCGCTCACCAATACAGACATTTCCCTGACCGTGATCGCGGCCATACTGACCTTGATCGGTTACTCGAACAACGACACGATCGTGGTATTCGACCGCATCCGGGAAAACATCAAGCTGATGCGGCGCGAAAAGCTGTCAGACATCGTGAATCGCAGCATTAATCAGACTCTGAGCAGAACCATCTTGACAGCGGGCTTAACCTTCCTTACTGTACTTGCTCTCTTCCTTTTCGGAGGCGAGGTGCTTCGTGGATTCAGCCTCGCCCTGGTCATTGGCATCCTGATTGGCACCTATTCGTCGATCGCGATCGCGGCGCCGATCCTGGTGGCTTACCAGGACTGGCGGCTCGGAAAGGGGAAACGGCCGACAGCGGGTATGCCAGTGGCTAAAGTTAGGTAAGTTACCGGATGGCATCTCTGGAATCATTGGTTTACGCCTTGCTATGTAAGCGTTTACAAGGTTGCTCGGCGCGCCCCTTGGTCGAATCCAGACCCCTTGGGCGCGAAAGTAGATTCTGGGAGCAAAGGAGACGTGGTCGGTGTCTAAGTATCCGTAGGGGTCTGACGAAGTTTGGGGAGAGTTTCCATGTTTGAAGACAGCCTTATCGAGTCAGGCGGCAAACTGAAGACAAAGCGGGGATGGACGTCGCTGATTTCGTTCATAATCCAGGCGGCGATCGTCGGGGTCATGGTCTTGATTCCGCTGATTTTCACCGAGGCCCTGCCCAAGGCACAGTTGATGACATTCCTGGTGGCCCCGCCGCCGCCACCCCCTCCGCCACCGCCAGCCGCCGCACCAGTCAAAATCGTGCACCAGGTCCAGACCGACATCGTGAACGGCCAGCTGCGCACTCCCACCAAGATTCCCAAAAAAGTTGAGATCATTAAGGAAGACGAGGCGCCGCCGCCGGTTATGGCGGCCACGGGCGTAGTGGGCGGCGTGCCCGGTGGAGTTCCGGGCGGGTCCATGGGCGGCGTGCTGGGCAGCATCGCCAGCGCCGGAGCCAATGTCGCAGCCCTGCCGAAGATTGCCACCCCGCAGCGCGTGCGCGTCTCTTCCGGCGTACAATCGGGACTTCTGATTCGCAAGGTTCAGCCGTCGTATCCGCCTCTGGCTCGCCAGGCGCGCACTCAGGGAACCGTGGTGCTGCAGGCGCAGATCAGCAAGACGGGTGATATCGAAAACCTGCAGCTGGTAAGCGGGCACCCGATGCTGGCCCCTGCTGCGATTGAAGCTG
>JBPYDQ010000732.1:0-3424 GCA_051986135.1 Terriglobales bacterium
ATCCTCAGACTACGTCGGGACGGCGGCGCGCCTTTGCCATTCTTCCCCTTGTGTTGCTGGTTCTTACGGTTGCGGTGGTCGCACGGGTGTTTTGGTGAGCGAGCCCGTTACTCGTTCGCAAGCAGCGAATGCCGTCAAGAAAATTCTCGACTCGCAAGAACCCATTACGCTCAGCTTTCATACAGGTCTAGTTAGAGACCGATTGAACGAGAGCGCGCGTGATCCCGAGTATCGACTCCTAGAGAAAGCAGGCGTCGTCAGGATTGTGACTCAGGCGACGACTCTGCGGCCCAAGTTAGCGTCACGGCGAAAGGGAAAATACGTTCTGGAGCAGATCCTGGGAGCTCGAAAGTCAGGAGAGGCTGGTGACACTGAGGCCTATGTTGTGCCTGGCGGTGATGCGGCTGGACGAGATCTACAGTATTGAGACATTGGCACACGGACACGCGGTGGTCAGATTCAGCTGGTGCTGGAATCCGAACCGACTCGGCGAGTTCTTCGATACTTCCGGTGCACACATGAGGAAGTTCACCAGCGAAGAGCGCTCCGAAATGATCGACATACACGGAGCGCGTTTCTATCGTCAAAACCCCACGAAGGTCGTGGTTGCTCTAGTAAGGAAGTCGAACGGCTGGGAACTCGATAATTAATAGGGAGCAAGCAGCTCGTCCGATAAACGCGAATCATGGTCATGCACCACCGCGGACTTGATGCATTGCAAGTGGTTGAACAAAGCGAGAGGGGCAGCTGACCTGTGCCCGGGAATCAAGCGCGACATCGCACGAACTCGCCATGGGCGCTGGTTTTGAGCGTGAATGAACCGGATTGATTCCGCTTCTGCTTGACCTTAACAGCAGTTAAGGCAGCCACGATGGCGATAGTCGGAAAGTGATCATGGCACGAATTCTCATTGTTGACGATGAACCCAGCATGCGGCGCATTCTCGCGTCTAATCTGCGGCAGGACAAGCACCTCGTGTGGGAAGCCAGTGGCGCCGAGGAGGCCCGCCAAGCATTGCTGGTGAACACCTTCGACGTCGTATTTACCGACCAGAAGATGCCGGACGGCGAAGGTCTAGCAGTACTGGCGGCGGCACTCGAAACAGATGCAGCGATCTCGGTGGTCCTGCTGACGGCAATGGCGACCATTGAGCTGGCGGTCGAAAGCGTGCGCCAAGGCGCGTTCGATTTCCTGACCGAGCCTTTTCAGCCGGATGTGGTACGCGCCACCGCACGCCGAGCTGCCGAGCACACGCAATTGTTGCGGGAAAATGTCCTGCTCAAGCATGCCATGGTGTGTCTGGAAGGGACCTCTGAAATTCACGGGCAAAGTCATGCGATGCGCTCGGTGCGGGACAAAATCACGCGCGTCGCGACCACGAGTACCACAGTGCTCATCACCGGCGAAACGGGGACGGGAAAAGAATTGGTAGCGCGCGCTATCCATCGCAATAGTCAGCGTGCCGGCAAACCCTTCATACCAGTAAACTGCGCCGCGTTTACGGAAACCCTGTTGGAAAGCGAGCTATTCGGGCATGAAAAAGATGCGTTCACCGGCGCCGATCGGGCGCGACAAGGCCTTTTCGAAGCGGCGAACCAGGGTACGCTGTTCCTGGACGAGGCAGGCGAGATGTCGCTTGCGGCACAGGCCAAGTTGTTACGAGCCCTCAAAGACGGCCAGGTCTCAAGGGTAGGCTCGACCAAGCCCCGCCCGGTGGATGTGCGCGTCTTGGTGGCCACGCATCGCGATCTCAAGAAACGCGCGGAGGAGGGCTTATTCCGCGAAGATCTGTATTACCGGCTTGCTGTGGTTCCCATTCACATTCCGTCTTTGCGCGAACGTGCCGATGATATTCCTGAGTTATGTGCCATCTTCTGCCGACAGGTAGCGACAGAGCTGGCAGTTGCACCCCGCCGCATAAATCAGGAAGCCGTCGCGCTGCTGCAGCGCTATGCTTTTCCAGGAAATCTGCGTGAGCTCAAGAATATGATCGAGCGCGCCTACATTCTGTCAAGCAACGAAGAACTTGGACCAGAAGATTTGCCTTTGGCTCGGACCGACCGGGCGATGCGAACCGGAGCCAGCCTGGCAATGGCCGCGGCAGTACCCACCTCTGCGGAAAATTACTTCGACCTGACAGCTCTTCTGAAACGAACCGAAAAAGATTTGATCATCCGCACTTTGGCAGCAAGCGGCGGTAACCAGGCCGAAGCTGCACGGCGCATGGGCCTTTCCCGCAGCGCTTTGGGATACAAGCTCAGCAAGTACGGGATAACCAACGTGGAACACACCGGCAGAGTAAATTTTGAGTAGTCGCCAAGCGTCCTCCAATGAACATTGAGTCTCAGGCCGTAAACCTGGCTGAATGGGTTAGAAGATCTCTGCTTCAGTGTTCCAATCTTACCAATACAGTCAACCACTGACAGATATGCTGATTTCGGCAACCCTGCGCACCATAACGGATCATGGTCCCGGGGTGGCGGTAACAATCGCCTGCTCGGGTTCCCACCAGTCGGTTGAAGAGGCTGGATGTGCCAATATTTGGCCGCCTCACGATGGCCAGAGTCATCCCTTCATGCACGACCTTTCCATACTGGGAACTGCCCACCGATTGTTCCCAGAGCGGCGCACCTCATGTGTTGAGAATTTGTACGCCGAAAGGCTAAATCGTAACTCTTGACACTTTTTTTCTTGCCCTTCTGATAGGGTCGGCATCTCACTTGCAGTGCTACACTCTGGGCAGGATGTATAGAGGTTAGAAGCTTCGCGTCCGCGAATCATAAATGGTTGCGACCGTGTTGTACCACAGGCAAGGTCGTACGGGTGTGCGCGCGTCGCGCAGCCGTACCAGGAAATTACGAATATATAAGGGCATGGCTGTAACTGCTGTTCACTTGTTGCGTGTCGCACTGAGACATGGTCCACGGTTTGCTGCAGTTCTCTCAGTGTGGCTATTGGTCGTTTCAGCGGGGGCACAGATTTCTCCCGGTCCGCTTTCGCGCGCGCACAAAACTCTGGACAGTGCCATCAATTGCACAACTTGTCACAAGCTGGGTGCGACCCGGACGTTCAAGTGCCTCGATTGCCACAGCGAAATAGCTTCACGGCTGAGAGCCCATCACGGCTTGCATGCTTCCTACGGATTGCAGGCCGACTCCAGCCAGGAGTGCGCTCGCTGCCACTCGGAACACAATGGGGAAGACTTTCCGATCGTGAAATGGACCCCGACACCTGCCGGCTTTGATCACCGCAAGACCGGGTACGAACTGCTGGGCAAACACGCCGGCCTGGCTTGCAATCGCTGCCATACGCCGGAACACATCGCCCGCTCGGAATTTCTGTCGATCCAGGTGCGCGACAAGACCCGCAGCTTCCTGGGAGTGAGCCAGAATTGCGTCAACTGTCACCAGGATGAGCACGGCGG
>JBPYDQ010000733.1:0-4757 GCA_051986135.1 Terriglobales bacterium
TTTGTGCCCTCCGGGCCAGGAAGAACCGGTTTCACCTCGGAGGACACAAAGGTACATGAAGGTCTGGGTTTCGAGAACAGTTGTTTCCTCTATGAGGCGGTCTTCGGCAAAGCGTTCGAGAGCGAGCCGGCCAGATCGCTGCCCGCGGCCGGCGCATCGGAGTGCCTTGGCAATTCGGCGCCTAGAGGCTTTTCTTGTCGGCACCGCGAGAGAAATCGAGCAGGCTGTTCACAAATGGGCACGATAAGTACGCAGCATGCTCGAGGCGGGGGGATCGCGGAAAACGTGAAGCTCAAGAAACTGGCGGAGAGCCAGGCCTATAAGGGGTACCTTCTATGCCGGGAGACGAAGGAGTTCGGCAGGCGCCAGGATCGCCCGAAACAGTCCGACCGAACCTAATCCTCATCCCCGAATCCAGTTGGGACCTGGGTGGATTTCGCGGGCATTTTTGCGCGCCGGGTTGAACTACGAATGGCTCAAGATGGGAATGGCAACCACAACGGCAGCTTCTGACCATCAGCCTTTCCATAAACCCTGAGAGTTGAAACCTTGCTTGCGACACTTTTAAACTGAGAGCGTGCACACCCATTCCGGCCATCATCACGGAGGAGACGGATCGTCCCAAGTTTTGAAGATTTCCTCGCTGGTGACGCTGGTCTACATCCTCCTGCTGGTGATCGCTGGAATCCGGGCGCACTCGCTGGCCCTGCTCTCCGAGGCAGGCCATAATCTCTCCGATTTCCTGGCTTTGCTTCTTTCGCTCGCCGCGGTTTATCTGCAAGGCCGTCCGCCCAGCTCCACTAAGACCTACGGGTACCACCGGGCAGGCGTGCTGGTGGCCTTGGTAAATTCCGCTTCGCTGGTGATTGTCTCGTTTTTCATTTTCTATGAGGCCTTTCGCCGCCTCGCGCACCCTGAACATGTGCATGCCGGCTTGATGATCTGGGTTGCCGCCGCCGGCGTCGTCATGAACGCCGCTATTGCCATGTTGCTTTACCGTGCCGGCAGGGACGTCAATATTCGCAGCGCTCTTTTGCACGAGGTGGGCGATACGCTTTCTACCGCAGCGGTGATTGCCGGCGGCTGGGCCATCCTGCTAACCGGGCAATACTGGATTGATTCGGCGCTCTCCTTCGGTATCGGTGCGCTGATCCTGTGGTCAGCGTTCAGCATCGTTCGCGAAACCCTGAATATCTTGCTGGAAGGTACGCCTCGCGGCATGAAGCTCGAATTAATCGAGGCGGCAATGCGCTCGATTGATGGCGTCAACGATGTCCACGATCTCCACGTCTGGAGCATTGGCTCGGAAACTCACGCCCTGTCTTGTCATATTGCGATCGCCGACATCCCGCCTTCGGCCAGTGAACGCATCCTGCGCGATGTGAAAGAGCGCCTGCTGCGCGATTTCAAAATCGATCACACCACGATCCAGTTCGAACACGCCGAGTGCGAGGTTGCCCACGGGTGCGTGATCCCCGTCTCGGAAACCGAGCAACACGAGCACAGCCCTTAATCGCACACTAACGAGCGCGCTCCGCATTTAGCCAGAGTAAATTTTGCTGAAACTGAAGACGACCCGGGTCCCTCCTGCCCGC
This sequence comes from Terriglobales bacterium, assembly GCA_051986135.1. Lineage (GTDB taxonomy): Bacteria > Acidobacteriota > Terriglobia > Terriglobales > Acidobacteriaceae > Gp1-AA122. The sequence goes on from JBPYDQ010000733.1 coordinate 1,596, forward strand.
TCGGGATGACAAGATCTATGGGGCGTTTTAGGAAATGTCGGAGCTAGCCGGACGCTCGAAGCGGAAGGCTCCGGATCTATTCCGCCTGCGCCATCTCTTCGGCCCGCTCGAGCATCCTGTCGAGCTCATCCCGCCCGAAATACCGCCCACCCAAGATGACCGCGGAAATCTTTCTGGTATTGCTGATGTCCTTCAGGGGATCGTCGTCGAGCAGCAGTAAATCCGCCGCATGGCCTTCTTCCACGACTCCATACCGATCTAATTTGGTTAGAAACAGTGCCGGATTGAAGGTCGCGGCCTGCAGTGCCTGCGTGTTCGTCCAGCCGGCTTTCACGAGCAACTCCAGCTCGTCGTGCAAACTAAATCCGGGAAACACGTAAGGATCGGGGCTGCCGGTGCCGGTCATCAGGAACACACCTGCGCGCCGCATCACACCCACCATCTTCATGTATTGGGCAGCCAGTCTTTTTGCCTGCGCCAGCTGCAGGGCTCCTGTCTGTTGCTCGAGCTTCGCGGGAGCCCACCGTTTGGCCATGGATGCGGGTACGTACTTCATGCGCGAATCTTGCGCAATTTCCCTTCGGTCTAGGTTCGCCTGGGCCACCTCCCATATCAGCGTGGGCACCTGCCAGGTGCAGTTGTCCACGAATTGGGCGAATAGGTCCCAGGCTTTGCTTGCGCTGTAGGTATCTAGCGCCCGCCCCAGCGCCTCCGAGTATGCCGTCCCGTCCTTTTTGCTGACTGCCTGCAACATCTGTTGTCGCAATTCCGCCTCTTCGGAAGACGTCGCCAGTACTAGACCGCTGAGGTGTTCAATACTCGCCTGACCCATCACGGACGCCTCCGAGGCGCTCACTCCAGTCGGAACATGTCCAACAAAACGAAGGTGCTGGAACTTGGCCTCCTCGGTGATCACCCAGTAGACGCCGGGATCGACGTCGATAATCTTAACGAAATCCATGCCGCGCGCTTTGAGCGAATCAATGGCCTGGCGTGCTTCCGTCGGGGTATTCACCCCTATGGTTTCCGCGTCGCTCTGCCCACGATTCAGATAAGGGCCTGCGATCACCATGTGCGGCCCGAGTTCACCCGACTCGATCCGCTTCCGCCGCTGTTCGACAATTGTGGGATCGCCTCCCATGTCACGTATTCCGGTGATCCCATTGGCAATGTAGAGAGGGAACAGAATCCTCTCATCCCACGGCTTGACTCCTCCCCCGGCGCTGTGCACGTGCATGTCCCATAGTCCCGGTATCAGGTACTTACCGGTCGCATTAATGACCTGCATGTTCTCGCCGCCGCCAATCAGCCCAATCCTGGCCACGGCTCGGATCGTGCCGTCCTTGACTGCAACCGTCATGTTGGGCAGGGTCAGGCCATGCCGCGTGTCAATCACGTTTACGTGGGCGAGTATGAGGGTGTCGCTTGTCGGTTCCGGCTTGACTTGCCCAGCCACGATGGTGCTGGCTGCTAGAAAAATGCTTAGGACAAGCCTCATCCCTTGTTCGGCCCCATGCGGAGAGAGTTCGAATGAATTCACACTAGCGCCGGGGCGAGGCCGCGTCAAACAAATTCAGCAGGGAAAGCTTCTTTTCAGGAGGCAAAAATGATGCCTCGAACGAATTGCGCGCCAGCTCCCGCAGGTGTTCGTCCGTAAACCCGAACTCGGTCTGCGCCAGCCGATACTCGTGTGACAGACAGGTCCGGAACATAGCTGGATCGTCGCTGTTGAGTGTGACCATCAATCCGTGATCGAAATAACGCCGCACAGGATGATCGGCGATGGTGGGGCAACATCCCGTCCGCAAATTGCTGGTAAGGCAAATTTCGATGGGAACCTGCCGCCGCGATAGCTCCTCGACTAACTCCTGATCCTGACCCGCCGTCAGAGCGTGCCCGATGCGTTCCGCTTTCAGGTTTAGCGCGCCCCATATCGACTCCGGACCGGCAGTCTCGCCCGCGTGTGCCGTCAGTCGCAGCCCATGCTCGCCGCAAAAGCTGTAGACATCGCGGAACAATTCCGGGGCGGCACGGCGCTCGTCGCCGCCAATGCCAAAGCCCACTACATTTCGCTCTCGATAGCGCACTGCCACTTCGGCCACCTTCTGCGCCGCCTCCCGACCAAAATGCCTGACGGCGTCGAAGATCCAGAGTAGCGAAACGCCAAAGTCGCGCTCCCCGCGCTCGCGACCCTTCTCCAGTCCTTCGAAGATGAGGTCGAAATTCTGATTTCGCCACAGGCAGACGCCAACAGAAACATAAATCTCCGCGTGCAGAACGTTTTCCTTCTTCAAACCTTCCATCAGGCGATAAGTAACCAGCTCGTAATCGTCAGGGCCTTGTAGAAGCTCTGTGACCGCCTTGAAAGCCATCAGGAAGCCGGTGAAATCGCCAAAGGAATACAGTTGTTCCTCGTCGGCTACGCCGGGGGTCCCTATCCCATGCCTTGTCTTTAGTTCGACGAATGTTGCCGGCTCGATCGATCCCTCCAGGTGCAGATGCAACTCTGCCTTGGGCAAGCGGATGATGAAGGGGCTGGCGGCAGCGACTGAACTCATCAAATCCCCGCTAAAATCGCGGTACAAACCTCTACACCGATTTTACTCGGTGGTGCATTTGTGGTTGAACCTGAGTAGATGACTCACTAGACTCGACCCAACTTCGCAAAATTCTATGTTGTACCGGGCAGCTAAAAATCCTGCTCGCGTCGGGAGTATCGAATGTTAAACCCTTCCAGCCGCTTTGCGGTTGTTCTCTCTTTGTGCGCTCTTACAGTAGCTCTGGGCTGCTCCGGCAGCCAAATGGGCAATAACCCAACCAGCCAACCCTCGCAAAAAAGTGCGCCCACGATCACGTTTGCAGCTAATCCGACAACGGTGAAAAGTGGGGGGGCGACGGTTCTTACCTGGACTACCGCGAACGCCACCTCGGTTAACATCACGGCTGGCAGCCAAAGTCTCGGCTCTTTCCCAGCCACAGGATCGAAGACCGTTCAGCTGAGCGCGAACACAACCTATACGGCAATGGCCTCCGGCCCAGGCGGCAACACCGAGTCCACCGCGGTTGTGACCGTCACCGGTGGACCTCCGCCTCCGCCTCCGCCCGTCCTGTCCAGCAATCACGTGGTCCTCCTAGTGGAAGAGAATCATATGTACTCGGACG
>JBPYDQ010000734.1:0-5389 GCA_051986135.1 Terriglobales bacterium
GAGCTTACAGAATAGTATTTGAGTGTCCCAAAGGCCATCACATTAACTTCCAGCGGAAGTGCTCTGCGGCATCGCTTTCGGAGATCGAGGCAATGGAGATGTTCGGAGATGAGCAGATTTCCTGCACATGCGGATGGCATGCCAAAGCATCCAAAGCAAAAGTTCTACGAATCCTGCCTTTCACTTGGGTGTTCTCGCGACCTTGAGCTAAACTAGGAGATGCCTTAGAAGTTCCGAAACCGGAAGCACTGAACCCGGCTGTATGGACTGCCTTCCCATCACCGATGAGACGGAGGGTATCCTTTTCAAGCGGGATAAACTCGATTTTCCCAATTGGGGCAGAACGCCGAACTGTTGCTTAGGCAGAATGGCTTCATATAGGTCAAGGAGCAAGCTAACGATGAGTATGAAAGCAGTTCAGACGGAAGATAACTTAGTTCTCGCTGAGATGCGTGAATGGCTAGAATACTCAAAACATGCCCAGTTTCGTGGCATGCCGAATGAATACGAGCGAAAGAGGGGCGCGAGAACTTTCAATAAGCTGATCGATCAATATCCAGCTCTTGCTAAGGCACACGGCTTAGAAAAGCTCCCGCCTAACAGGTAGTTCTGATAAGTACCCTATCGGATGTGGCTTTCGGCCCGGCCACGTGAAGTAATGAAAGGGAACCCATGCCCGAAAGTGAAAAGAAGCAGGCTCTCAGCCAGAAGCGAAAGGCGCATCGTGCGATGCCGTGTGATACCTGTGGTCATCCGTTAGCTTCCCATCATGCCTTGGGCAAGTGTAAAAACGGGAATTGTCGTTGTACGAAATTCGTATCAGTGTCAAACCGCAAGAGTCATGGGCAGGGACAAACGCGGGGCAGGTTGTAGGTTTTTGATCTCAGGTGGGGCGTCCCATTGTTCCAGGGACAGGGTTGTTGCTTGAACTTAGCACAATCCTTAGCACTTTTGGACGAGGCCTTTGCCGTTACGAGCGGGTAATCCTCCGCCGCAATCCGGCTGGCATTATGAAACGCGAGTGCTTTCGGTGTTGCTCATGGTGGCCGGTAGAAGCTCAACGCTCGCAGATTGCGCGAAGGCTGAGCAGAAAACTGGACACCCCCTAAGACAATGGGTGCCCAACCGAATGGCAAATTTGCCGTTCGTTGTAAAGACGCTTGAATGCGCCCGCTGTAAGCCAAAGCAGAAGGTTCGCGTAAGCGCGCCCCGCTCTGGCCCCGCTCAGTTGAGCACGCAATACGCGCGTTGCATAAGGTGCGATTTGCAAATCGCTGTCACATCCGCTAAGAAGACCGTGGATGGCCCTTACCCACTGTAGCCCACGTTTCGTTTTTAGCTCGATTTAGCTCCCCTGAAAAAGCGGTTCACAAAACGGTGCATACCCGCGGCAATTCGGGTCGCTGGGAGTCACAGCGCGTAGTAATCGAGTGCACAAGCGCGCACTTACATCACTGGACCCGACCGACGCACTCGCGCAACAAGTCAACAGCAGGTATGCCAGATTTACGATGAGCCAAAAAAAGGTGGGACTCTATTAGTCGGCGTTGGGATCCAGCTTTGCTCGATTCCGGAACTACAATCAAGGCTCTCCTAGCCCCGCAACTTATCTTTTCCCCCTTTGCTCGCGGCCTACTCCCGCTTTCTCCGTCATTGCCAAAACCGTCATTCGTCATAAGGCTTGCGGTTTCTGTCACGGAGCTTGGGGAGTAACGTTCGCTGAGCGCTCCTATGGGTGATTAATTCGGAGCGGCAACCGAAACATCTGTTGGGTTATGGTTCGCGCTGCTCTCACGCTGTGCTGACTTTTTCTGGGCACGTCGCGCTGCCTTAGCCAGCTGCTTTTCCTTGCGCTTCATTTCTTTTTGGCGCTTCTGAGACGTAACTCTGCCCATTACCACCTCCTATTAGTAGGATGAACCACTCACCACCGGATGGATCCGAGACGACGGGAACCGGAAATCGAAAAGTCTGTGTTATCTCGGCCGGCTACCAGCGTGGTTCTTTCGGCTGGCGCGCCGCGCCGCGGTAATCCTCGGTCGAAAATCCGCCCCGGCGTCCCCCTGCTCCATGTTTCTTGTATCCGCCGCCTCCAAAGCCGCCGCCGCGCGGCCCGCGATCTGGCTTGGGAGCAGCTTCATTGACTCGGAGGGCGCGGCCGGCCACTTCTCTTCCGTTCAGGTCAGCCATGGCTTTGGCCGCCTGATCGTCCTGGGCCATTTCGAGAAAGGCGAACCCGCGCGGCTGGCCGGTTTCGCGGTCGTGAGCGATGTGGACACGTGTGACCTGGCCAAACGTTTCGAATAGCGCCCGCAAATCGTTTTCCGTCGTTTGAAAGCTCATGTTGCCTACGAAAATATTTTTCATTCTTGCTCCTTGTGAATGAGCCGATTCAGGTGATCAGTTTTCCAGAAAACCGCGCAGCTTATCCGATCGTGAAGGATGCCGCAGCTTCGGCAGTGCTTTCGCTTCGATCTGCCGGATGCGCTCAGCATGACCGCAAAGGAATTCCCCAGCTCCTGGACCGTATGTTCGGTACTCTCGTTGATCTCGAAGCGCATTCTGATGAGTGATGGTCTTCGTAACGACAAGGCGGCCCGACTCGATACGCTTGGCCAGAGCGACCTCCCCTTCATGGGTCAGCAGCGGAACAGAACCCATCTCTCGCAAGTACACGCGGACAGGATCGATCGTCCCTTCAAGGGCACCTGGCGTCAGGTTCGGCTCTACTTCCTGATCCGACACTTCGTCTTCTTTCGCTTCTGTTTCAGGCGTTCCCGCCCAGTTCAGGAACGATGTCCGCCGCCGTTGCCGCCGAAACATCGTCGTAACCATTGATGCCGGAGCGTTCGAAAGTTGAGAGCAGCTCGTTCACTTCTTCAGGCGAGTTGACGTCGGCAGACAAAGCCAAAGCTTCAATCATCTCGTCGACGAGCAGGTAGCGGCGTTCTCTGGCGAGAGCGACCAAGTGCCGCAACGATGGTCCTTATCCTCAATGGCCTGCGACAAAAGGACCTCCGCTCCGCTACGGGTGTGCGTTGCTTATTGTTCCCGTTTCTGCAGGTGATTCCGGGTCTTGGGACCGCTTTGCTTGTAGTCAGATAGTTCTGCATCGGTGATGCTAGAACCGCGTTACAGAAGGATCTGCTCCGTCGGCGGCAAGTTCGCGACGCAGCCGCAGTGAACAAATATCAGGCCCGTCCTGATACCGCGTGCGATGGGAGAGAAAGGCTTCGTTGGCGATGGTGACGCTGTATTCGCGGATTAGCCCGGATGCGTCTCGAGCCTCGAAGCGGTATTCGCGAACGAAAGCACTCGCTGTGAAGCCGAGATACTGCACGCTCATAGGGTCAGCCATTCGATGCCTCTTCGGCACTCATAGGTGATGCTCGCACAGCAAGGAAAGGGCGGGCCAACGAGCGGCTCGTCCTTAGTTAGAGGCTGGTAACGTTCGCTGCTTGCAGTCCTTTGGGGCCTTTGGTGACCTCGAATTCAACAGCCTGTCCTTCGTTCAAGGACTTGTATCCGTCTCCCTGGATTGCGGAGAAGTGTACAAATACATCCTCGCCTGACTGGCGCTGGATGAACCCAAATCCCTTGCTTGCATTGAACCACTTCACTGTTCCTTGTTCTTTCACTGATTTTCCTTTTTACTGGGGCTATTTGTATGCACTCGAGCGCCCCTCAGCCGAAAACACAAAAAGGGCTACGAGTTGTATGGACTCGCAGCCCCTTTAAACACGTCCAAAGGTTTTACAAGAGCAACAAACGCACACTCATCATACCATGGTTCCGTCTCTAACGCTTGACGTGGTCGCGCACGGCATGTGCCCGCGCTGTCTCGCGCGCCAGCATCACGACAAGGAATATTTCGGCGGCTATCGGGAACACGTGCTGGAACGCGACGGCTGGACCTGCCAGGGCTGCTTTTATCGTCCCAGCCAGCAGGACCGCGACTTTATCGTGGTCCATCACCGTGTGCCTGGCCTTTCGCGCCCCGAGCTGATGATTTCGCTGTGCGCCGCTTGCCATGCGATTGTTCGAGCGCCTGCAGGTCCTGCGTAGCTGGCTCCCGCCGCAACTGGTGGTCCTGTGGCGGGAAAAACACCCTGACGCGGCGTATCAACTGCAATTCGATCTCGCGGGCAACAATGAGCAGAAGTTCAATCCGCGGGTGGTGGAGATCGATCTATGAGCTGGCGAGACCATATCGTCTTTGTTGTCCCGGTTTCCGAGACAGTGCTGCTTATGGTCTTGGGTGCCTTAATCCTGGCCTCTCCATTTCTCATTCCACTTCTTCTTCTAGTTCTGCTGGGCCGCGCCCTGTTCAAGTGGCGGCCCTGGTTCGGCTTGTGTTACACGGCGGTAACGGTGGCCCTCTTGGTCTGGGGTGTGGCTTGGGTTCAGCAACGGTACGACCCACTGAGGGTGCGCGAGCTCAGGCGCGTGGTTCTAGACGAGCCTGCACCAACCATCAATGGCGATAAGCACCCACAACGGCGTGCGGGCAGCCCGAGCCAGCAGCGCCAACCGCAAGTCCCCCCACACTATCCTCCGCTACAGTGAGGACATCGAGGAGTGTATCGGCTATCGGCGTGCTTTGAACCATGCGTGGTGCAATTTGCTAGAGTGCGCACAGAATCAGCCTCTTCCGGGCCTTACGAACACGTTTTCGACAAGGATATCCACAATTCTGTGCAAAAGAGTGCCCACGGGTAGCCCCTTGTTAAGCAGGCGGAAGCGCCTTGTTGTTATTAGCCCAACCGCGATCAAGTCAGTTTCTTGCGCGCTGCGAGTTCGGCTCGCTCACAATCCAGTTCTTTTCGCAGCTCCTCTTCAGATGGCAACACGAGCTTGTATTTGGAAGCGAATAATTGCTCGCTTCCACGCAGCACCGAATAACGCACTACTGAAAAATCTTTGTGAGTGCAAAGAATGATACCGACTGTCGGATTGTCATCAGGTGCACGTCTAAAATCATCCGCACGTCGTACTGTGCAGAAACACAAACCGGGCTAGAAAAGGCGGCCTCAATTCTGTTTTCCAAGTCCTCTGCAAAACCGAGCCGGAACCTCCGAAGTTCCGACCGTCGTTTGAGATCGCCACGACATTTCCTAGTTCGTCACCGATGCACAGGTTTCAGCACGTTGACACGGCGGCGACCTGTGATAATGGTCCAGGAATTGGCGTATGCTGTTCCGCAACGAGTCTTCTCCGAAGAGAATCATCTGATCCAGGCAGCCTTCCTTAATAGTCCTTACAAAGCGTTCGGCATAGGCGTTCAAATTCGGGGACCGAGGCGGCAATTTAACCGATTCGATACCTACATCGGCCAGCATCGTCAGGAATTCTTGCGTATACAGAGGATCGCGATCATGAATCAGATACC
>JBPYDQ010000735.1:0-2531 GCA_051986135.1 Terriglobales bacterium
CCGTCTCGATCATCGCGACCGTCAGCGGCAATACCGGCAACGCTGCGCGCAGCGGCGCGTGACGGATACATCTTCCCTGGTGCTCACCTTGCCGGGCATTATCGCCGCGTGCCCGCCCGAAACCGTCAATACCTCTCTTCTCGGTTGTCGGCGGCCCGGCAGCTACCCAGGGCGAGCCGGAGAGCATCCGCATCGTCCGCTCGTGTTGCTTCGCTGTGTGATCTGTGGTCGGTGGGGTCGTTTCATCGATCCATTTCCCCCGTCTTGGAGTCGCAGGAGGAGTGACTTTCATGATTAGCGCCGAAACTCGCGCCCAGATTCGGCAGTGGTTCTTTGCCGAGCATTGGAAGATCGGCACCATCGCCCAAGCCCTCCGTGTTCACCCCGATACGGTCCGTCATGCCATTGCCTCCGACCGCTTTCACCGGGCCCAAACTCTGCGGGCATGTGTCACCGATCCCGACTTGCCTTTTATCCGGCAAACCTTGGATCAGCATCCGCGCCTGCGAGCCACGCGCATTTACCAGATGATCCGGGACCGCGGCTACCAGGGCGGTGTCATCCAGTTACGTCGTGTGGTGGCCAGGTTGCGCCCCCTCCACAGGGAACCCTTTCTGCGATTACATAAATTCCCTGCCGAAGAAGCACAAGTGGACTGGGCTCATTTCGGTGAAATTCGCGTGGGCCGTGCCTGCCGACGCCTCTCCTGTTTCGTCATCACCTTGTCTTACTCCCGGGCTATGTACTTGGAATTTTTCTTTGAGCAAACTCTGGAGAACTTCTTACGCGGCCACGTCCACGCCTTTGCCGCCTGGTCGGGTACACCTCGGGTAATTCTGCACGACAATCTGCGCAGTGCCGTATTGGAACGTCGGGGTGACCAAGTTCATTTTCATCCCCGACTGCTGGAAATGTGTTCTCACTATCACTGTGTGCCTCGTCCTTGCCAAGTACGGGCGGCCAATGAGAAGGGACGCGTAGAGCGTGCGATTCGCTACTTGCGCGAATCGTATTGGGCCGGCCGCGATTTCATCACATTGTCGGAATGCAATCGTCAGGCGCTGCTTTGGCGTGATCAAGTTGCCCATCAACGCCCCTGGCCCGCGGATACCACGCGTACCGTCGCCGATGCCTTGAGCGAAGAACAATCCCGGCTGTTAGCGCTCCCCGCACATCCCTTCGACCCCGATCTGACGGTTCCCATCCGCCCGCCGAAAACCATTTACGTTCGCTTTGACCGCAACGATTACTCCATCCCTCCTGAGAGCCGCGGCCGCCCACTCACTCTGGTGGCCTCCGATTCAGTGGTTCGTATTCTGGATGGAACTCAGGAGATCGCCCGTCATGTTCGCAGTTATGACCAACAGCAGGAGGTGTTGCATCCTCCGCATCAACAAGCCCTGCTCCAACTCAAGCGCAAGACATTCGATTCCACGCCCAGCGGGCGGCTGACTCAAGCCGCACCGGAAAGCGAAACCTTGTTGGACCTGGCTTTTGCCCAAGGAGAATCCGCGGGCTCGCAGACGGCTCAGTTGCTCAAACTGCTAGATCTCTATGGCGCGGCAGCCCTGCGCAGTGCCATCCGTGAGGCACTGGAACGGGATACCCCACGCGCCTCTTCGGTTGCCTTTCTACTGAGGCAACGACAGCAGAAAACCTCCTCTCAGCTTCCGGCCGTCGACCTCAGTCGCCACCCGCAAGCGCAATTCATTGACGTCCAACCCCATGACCTGGAGACTTACGATGAACTCACGCGACACGACCAAGACTCCGACGAATAATCTCCCCCACCTGCTCCAACAGATTGGTTTGCGGGCATTGCCCGCCAATCTCGATGACTTCTTAGCCCGAGCCATTGGCGGTCGCTGGTCACCCCACACCCTTCTGGAACAACTGGCTCAAGCGGAATGCGAAGACCGTTCCCGCCGCAGTCTGGAGCGTCGCCTACGGGTATCCGGAATCAAAAAGTTCAAGCCCATGGCGGATTATGAATGGACCTGGCCGAAGAAAATCGAACGGGACATTGTGGAACGGGCTCTGACTTTGGACTTCCTCCCAGAAGCGCGCAATCTCGTGCTAATCGGCCGCAACGGCGTGGGCAAAACCATGATTGCAAAAAATATCTGTCATGCCGCGGTGTTGGCCGGACACTCGGTACTGTTTCGCCCTGCCCCTAAACTCCTGGAAGAGCTGCAACGCCAGAGTCCAGAAGGACGACGCCATAAGCTCCGTATGTACGCCCATGTCGGGCTTTTGTGCGTGGATGAAGTTGGCTACCTTTCCTTTGACGACAAAGCTGCCGATTTACTTTACGAAGTTATCAATCGGCGTTACGAACACAAATCCGTCATTCTTACCACCAATCGGCCATTTAAAGAGTGGAACGAGGTCTTTCCCAACGCCACCTGCATTGCCACTCTCCTGGATCGCTTGCTGCATCACGCCGATGTCACCGTGATCGAGGGAGAAAGCTACCGCGTACGCGAAAGTGAGCAGGAAGCGGCCGCCCGGCGGAGGAAGAAATGAACGAT
>JBPYDQ010000736.1:0-4877 GCA_051986135.1 Terriglobales bacterium
CGGTTTGAGGCGCCCAACTGGACCCGCGATGGGCTCTTTCTCTTCAACCGGAATGGCCGTATTGAACGCATGCCGGTTGCCGGCGGCACTCCCGCCGTGATTGACACTGGCTTCGCCAACCGCTGCAACAACGATCACGGCGTTGCGCCAGATGGAAGCCAATTGGCCATCAGCGACCAATCCCAACTGGACGAGAAATCGCGTGTCTATATCGTTGCCGTGACTGGCGGCACGCCCAGGCGCATCACCGCCAATTCACCTTCCTATTGGCACGGATGGTCGCCGGATGGCAAGACCTTGGCCTTCGTCGGGGAGCGCAATGGGGACTTCGATATTTACACGATTCCCTCGGCGGGTGGTGACGAGACCCGCCTCACGACGGCACCCGGTCTGGATGATGGCCCGGAATACTCCCCTGACGGCAAGTACATCTACTTCAATTCGGTTCGAACCGGGCTGATGCAGATCTGGCGCATGCGCCCGGATGGCGGCGGGCAGGAGCGCGTCACCTTCGACGACTTCAACAATTGGTTTCCCCACATTTCGCCCGATGGAAAATGGATGGTCTTTCTCACTTACGAAAGGGATGTAACCGGCCATCCTGCGGATAAAAACGTAATGTTGCGGCTCATGTCTCTGACCGACCACAAAGTTGAGGTGCTGGCCAAGCTGTTTGGCGGGCAGGGGACAATTAATGTTCCCTCCTGGTCTCCCGATAGCTCACAACTTGCCTTCGTCAGCTACCACTACGTGCCCGAATCGCGAGACACCTCAGTATCCGATCGCTAGTTTCGCGGGGAGACTGCCTTGTCAATGCCCGAACCTGCTCTCGAGTTAAAGAAGCTGGAATACTTGCTGGGCGACTGGACCTTGGAAGGTAAGGTGAAGCCGGGTCCTATGGGGCCGGGCGGTCAATTTACCATGACCGAGCACAACTACTGGATGGATGGCGGGTTCTTCCTGGTCATCGAGTCCGAGTTCAAAGGTGGAGGCATGCCCGGCGGCACCGGCACCGCCTACCTGGGGTTTGACCCTGAGAAGAAGCTCTATACCTACCATGAGTTCAATAGCATAGGAGAGTTCCAGCACTCCACCGGGAGCGTGGAAGGCGATACCTGGAGTTGGATGGGGGAACAACACCTGGGCCGAACTAAGACCAAAACCCGGGTCGAGGTAAAGACACTCTCGCCTACGTCTTATGCTATGACAGTCGCTGTCGCGCGGGATGGACGCGAATGGCTCACCGTGATGGAAGGAAAAGCTACTAAGCAGAAATAAGCAACTGGTAGTCCTCGGTCGGTGGTCGCTGGCACCGGTGGCCGGATTTCGTAAACCCACCGAGAAGGTCCAACCTTTCGATCCGCGCTATGGGAAGCTCGGCTCACCTTCCAAAAGTCAACGAGCATGACCTTTCTTTGCCGACTTCGCCTGTGCCATGCTTAGCGTGCACCCTAGCGACATAGTGGTGAATTCTGTTCTGAGGATCTTCCTGATGTCCGTTGTCAACACAAGAACCTCTCCGGAAGTGGCTAGCACGGCCCCCGCCCGGAGCTATGGCAGTGCCCTCACGATCGTAACCACACTTTTCTTTATGTGGGGCTCGCTGACTTCCTTAAACGATGTGCTGATCCCCTACGCGCAGCATGTCTTTAACCTGAGGCTGGCCGCCAGCATGCTGATTCAGACTGCCTTCTTTTCGGCTTATTTTGTGTTCTCGATTCCTTCGGCCAAGATTATCGATTGGATTGGATATAAGAAAGCCATGGTCGTCGGGCTACTGACGATGGTGGCGGCGTGCCTCGCGTTCTATCCGGCGGCCAAGATTCCGTCGTTCCCATTCTTCCTTTTCGCTCTGATCGTATTGGCTACTGGTATCACGGTCCTGCAAGTGGCTGCCAATCCGTATGTTGCCGTTCTGGGAAATCCCAAGACTGCCAGCAGCCGGCTGAATCTCACGCAGGCGTTCAATTCGCTGGGCACGGCGGTCTTTCCCTGGGTTGGGGCACACGTGATTTTGGGAACCACTACCAGCGCCGTCGCCGAGAGTACCTCGGCAAACGCCAACGCGATTATCAAGTTGTATGTCTATTTCTTTGCGGTGGCCCTGTTCCTGCTCGCTGCCGGCATCGGAAGATCGAGACTTCCTAAAATCGAATCAGCGGAACATCCCATTGGGGAGAAAGTCGAAGATTCCCTATGGAAACACCCCAATCTGATCTTTGGCGCGATCGGGATCTTCTTATATGTCGGCGCAGAAGTGGCCATAGGAAGCTCGATTGCGAATTACCTGGCCTTGCCCAACATAGGCGGATTTCGGGCGGACATAGCCGACTCGGCCGCCCGCTATCGTGGCGCTCTGATTATTGCAGCCCGCTACATTTCCCTGTATTGGCTGGGAGCCATGATCGGGCGCTTTATCGGTTCTGCGCTCCTGCAGAAGATCAAAGCGGGCCGGCTGCTGGCGGTTTTCGCGACCGTGGCCGCCCTTCTGGTTACCTTTTCGGTTCTAAGCAGAGGGCACTTTGCGATGTGGGCCATCTTGTCGGTCGGCTTGTTCAACTCGATTATGTTCCCCTGTATTTTTACCATGGGGATTGCCGAGTTAGGGCCGCTTACCGGGGATGGTTCGGGCATTCTGAACACGGCCATCGTGGGCGGCGCGATAATCCCGTATCTGGTCGGCAGGTGCGCCGACTTTATCAATCGCGCTTATTATCCGGCGATGACTCAGGGTGAAACCAGCTGGGGGCAAGGAATCCAGTACGCGCTGATTTTGCCGGTCTTGTGCTATCTGTACATCCTGTTTTTTGCGGTGAGCGGATCGAAGACGAACAGTGAGCGCTACGGAGCCAGACCTTGACCGGAGACCGTGGTAGCGGTCTCGCGCAGTCGCGCGTGTAGATCTGCCGCTTGCTTGGAGACGTACGACAAGAGAGATTTCGGCTCCACAATCCGAACCCGCGTCCCCAGCCCGAGCGAGACGAAACGCGCCTCTTCCTCGCTTTCAAACTCAAGCTGGAGAGTAATCCAGCCTCTTTCATCGGGAGCACCGAGCTGCTTCGCATTGTGCCCGGTCAACATCCATTTAGCGGCGCGTGGTTCAAGACGCAGGGTTGCGGAAAAGCGCTTCCAGGTTTCGCTGAGTTCCTTCGTCATTCTTGTCCAATAGTTCGCGAGCTTGAAGTCAGGTGGACGGCTCGATGGCTGGTTGAGCGGAGTAGCGCGCTCGACGCGCGAAACTCGAAAGGTGCGCATACCGGCCGGGGTGTTAGCTACCAGGTACCAGGCACTTCCCTTGGCTACTAGGCCAAGCGGATCTATCGTGCGTTCCGTGCGCTCGCCGTTGGGCTTCGAATAGAGGATGGCAAGTTTCCGATCGCGGGAAACGGCATCCTGCACGATTGGCAGCATGGCGAGGTTCTCTTCGGACGGACGCCAACCGCTAGTGTCCACGTAGAGCCGCTGGCGGATGGACGCGGCTTGTTCGCGCAAGGAGGTGGGCAGCGCCGCCATCAGCTTTTCTAGAGCACGCTCGGCAGCCGAAGCCAGCCGTGCGTTCCCGATGATGCGCGGCTGAGCCATCATGAGACCGCGCAGTTCCGTTTCATCGAGGCCAGGTACCTGGGTACGCCAGCTGGCCTCCAGCTGCCACCCGCCCTGCGCCCCTCGAAGCGCGAATACCGGAACTCCCGCGGCGCTGAGCGATTCCATGTCGCGATGGACCGTACGCTCCGATACCTCCAGGCGTTCGGCCAGCTCGCGGCCGGTAAGGCGTCCATGAGCCTGAAGTAACAACAACATCGAAAGCAGACGGTCAGCCCGCAAGCGTCAGTATCCTTTTGTTGAAGAATTGTTTTTCTTCAGCAAAAAATTTTCCCCTACTAATTATGACATGAGATGTCATATATGGCCCGTTAGGCTGGACGGCGTTGTGGGAAAGGATGGCTGTCATGAAGCTCACGGAGCTGTTCATTGCCGATTTGGAGCGCGACGGGGAAGCGACGCGCCGCGTGCTCGAACGAGTACCTGAGGGACAAAACAATTGGAAGCCGCACGAAAAGTCCATGGAGCTGGGCGATCTCACCGCTCTGGTGGCCAGCATGGCTGGGTGGGTCGAGTTCATGGTGAACACCGACGAATTCGACATTGCTCCGATCAATGGCTCAGCGTACCGGGCACCAAAATTCGAGAGCCGGGAACAGATTCTCGAGGTTCACCAGGAGTCGCTGCAAAGGGCAATTCGGGCGCTCAAGAGTACGAACGATGAGCACCTGCTCGAGCCGTGGAAGTTCATGGCGCGTGGACACCTGATCAGCCAACTGCCTCGGCACATCAACATCCGCGATGCGGTCGTCAACCACCTGGCGCACCATCGGGGTCAGCTGACGGTATACCTGCGGCTGACCTCAGCGTCCGTACCGGCGATTTATGGCCCGTCGGCGGACGAAGGCAAGGAGGCGTTCTCCGAAGCGGGTTGAACTCGACTTTGACCTGACGAAACGCGGGCTTCGGATATGAATGGGTTTAGGCAGGAAGTGCTGGCGGGATACGCCGACGGTCAGGACTGGTACCGTCACTTGCTATGGCGACACCATATCGCATCTGTCTGGCGCTTACGTGTGGCTGCTCACGTCTTCGACGGCGTTACCAGAGGGCGGTCGAATTGAAGGCTGATGAGGCCATAGCCTGGTCAGTAATTTTCGTTGCACTCAAGATTGTGGCCTAACGCGCACATCCGGACTACCAGGAGGCCACGTAAGGCCTTTTAACAGCGCAGTTTCCCGGATCATCAAGACGATCGTTGTGTGTTTTGTAAGTCTCGCGACACAAAACTTCGAATCCTTATGCACGGATTCGAAATCTGAAGCTTTGACGTT
>JBPYDQ010000737.1:0-3939 GCA_051986135.1 Terriglobales bacterium
TTTGTGATCGTCATAGCTGTCGTTAGGTCAGCATCGCTTTCGCGGAACGCAGCAATCTGCTCGCGGTGATATGTCTCTGCCTCGTTCTCGCTCATCACCTGGCCGGGGTCATAACCGTCGCCGCGAGGCCCGACACAACCGCTGATGACCATTGGCGACTCCGGCGTTTCGTATTTTTCTCGCAACTCTAACATCAGTTCTATGGAAGAGTGGTTCACCTCAACAAGTGCTGCCTTCGAGTATCCAATCTTCTGGCCCCAATCAGGATTTGCTCGCCAAGTAGGGCTCTCGAGAACAAATCCAATATGGTTCGCAAGCGCGATCGACGCGTAGGCAGCGTAATATCTCCGCAGAGCTTCCAGCCCGGCCTCGTTTTTCATCAGATAAAAAGCAGCAAAATAGGGCAGATCGAAACTGTCATGAAAGATCAGAGTTGTCTCGAGACCGCCGTCCGTCAGAAATGTTCCGCCATCCAGTTGCGGCAGGTGATTACGGAATTTCGGCATGGAGTTGTCTCCCTCTGAGAAATCGAGCTCTTATATCACGATAGGTGGTAACTCCTGGTAAGTTCTCTAAAGGGAGAAGTCAAGAAAAAACACAAGTGTAACGGCTGGAGTTTTTCTTGCTCTCGCAGCCCACTTGTTTGAGCAGGATTTGTTCTGACGTTCCGCGCCGTGTGCTCGGTCGCTGGGTTTTCTCTTGTAGCGGTTTTCATTGCTTCTGGGCAACGAAGCCTGTCAGTTCCGAAACCAGCAAAGCAGAACGTTGGTTAAGTGGCAACCATGGTTCTCTCTGAGACTTTTCGCCTATAGCTGTTTCTGGTTATCCGAGAGGGCCTAGGGTCGGGTGTGAGACTGCGTGCCCGAGGCACACAGCGCCTAACTAACCAGCTGAGACTCGCTCTCGAACCAAAGTGTCTCGAGAACCCACAGGCCACCTCCAGAGAACGTCCCCAGGATGGAGCGGATTCGGTCAAAGACACTCAAGCTGTTTGTGGTTTCAGATGACTGGCGTCGAAGCACACTCCCTTCTTCCACACGATCAGTACGATGGTGGCAATTTTTCTTGCCAAGGTCAGTCGCGCCATCTCCGGCCGCATGCCCTTGGCCACTAAGGCCGTGTAGAACTCCTGAAAGGGGCCCGGCTTGCTGGAAGCTACCGCAGCCGCACCCTTAAACAGGTTCTTCAAATCATGATTGCAGTTGCGGTTGAGGCCGCGAACCAAGACGTTCTTCCTGGATCGTTCCAGTTGTCCGTTGACACTCCGATGATCGGCACTGCTGTGCCTCTCGATCGCTAAACCACCGTAATTCCACAGCGGCCGCTTCGTACGAAAACGATACGGAGTCTGCAGGATGCCCAACAACACCGCCGCCCGGATTGGTCCGATCGCGGGAATCTCACCGAGCCGTTTCCAAGCTTTGTGCTTCTTACTCTCCGCGAGCAGATCTCTTCGCACTTCCTGGCGCAACCCGCGCAGCGCATCCAGCTGTCGGTAGTAAAATTCCGCCCGCCGGCGCACTCCAGGTTCCGTGATCTTCCCGAGCCACTCCTCCCGATGGCACTGTGCATACACCTGCTTGCCGGTACAAGGGATGGCCCAACTACGATAAATGGCTTTCACCCGTGACTTCACGCGTGCCAGATCTCTGGTGATGGTCAGATAACTGCGCACCAACTCCTTCAGCGTTCGCAAGCCATGCTCGCCGTGATACACGGCAGTCAGATGATCGAGACGCAGCAGCTCGGCCAATCGGCGGGCGTCGATCTTATCGTTCTGGTTGCCTTCCCGCATGGACTTGTTTTTTCGCGGATCGCACACCACCAATTTCGTGACGCGCGGTTTCAATAGGTCGTATAACCAAGCCGCCGAGGTGCCTTCCTCAAAGGTGATCTGTAACTCTCCACGCAGTCCATCGATGAACTGCAGGATCATGCTGGCTTTTGTTTCGATGACGCTTTCCATCACCACCTTGCCAGCGGAATTCCTGACCGCAATCGAAATACTTTCCTTGTGCACGTCCATGCCGATATATTTAACGCTGCTAGTCATAAAGGGCGTTCCTTTCTAGATGGTTTGAGCAAGCACCCAAACCTACTTCAAAAGGGGCGCCCTTTATATTGCGTCGGGTAACCGGACATTTAGGTACTAGCCGCCACTTTTCTGATTGATGTTAAAACGAGGTCGGCCTCACGACGAGCCCAGTAGACTTTGGTGTTCACCCCGAAGCGCTCGGAACGAAGGAGGCCGAATGCGAATTATAGGATGTGATTTGCACGCTCACCAGCAGGCGCTGGCGATGCTGGACACCGTAAGCGGAGAAGTGGTGAATCGCACGCTGCTGCGCGAAGGCAACGAAGCGCGGGAGTTTTATGAGCTTCCACGCCCGGTGCTGGCGGGTATTGAAGCGATTGGACCGCTGCAGTGTTTTTTGAACCAACTGGAAGAATTGTAGCTAGCAGCATAGGATTAGGAACTAGGTTCCCCGGCACGGACTTGGCCTCAATCAGGTCGTCGCATATCGACGTAAGACACGAAGATATCTCCCGAAATCACGACGCTCGGTTGCTCCTGCGCTTCAGATATCGAGGTCGCAATCAAGGTGCCGTTACGGTTTTCGGATTTCGTAATAACAAAGTCTTGGGTGACGTCCGATGTAGTCCCGTTCGGCAGGCTAACCACGAACTGTATCGTGCCAGTGCCGTCACTGTTCACGGAGTAGGTTCCTCCAAGGCCGACCTTCACGATTGTGCTTGATCCTCCCGGGCCGGGTTCGATCACGGTGGCCGACCCCTTCGCCGACCCTTGGCCGTCAAAAACTACGACGCCCAGCGCGGCGGCGATATTGCCCTGATAGGTTCCAACACGGGCGTAAGTTCCAGAAAGGCTGGCTTGAGAATACTCGTGATGTGTGGACGACTCATTACTATTCTTGGCGGCGAGTACTGACGGCGAGCCGCCGATCACTACAGCTAATGCCGTTATGACTGAGAGACTTATAAGGATAGCTTTTCCGATATTGCTTCGCATGATCTGTTTGATTCTTGGGACCAAAAACCTAAGCCGAGATTTCATAGTGTTCTCCTTGGGGCCAAACAGGCGGTAACAGTAATTCTTAGGCTTCAGGTGCGACAGCGCCATTCGCGAACCGAACCCAAACCGAACAGATAGAGGAACTATCCGATCGTTTAGGTCTTCGCACCGTTCTTGTTCGACAAATCTGCAGTAACGATCTTAGCAAACTCACGCAATGCTTTTCTTTCCAATAGCATTGCCGTCCTCCGCGCGAACTTCACGGCTTGAACTTGGTTCGGTATTCCAGTTGCACGCTTCAACCGCATAACGAGACAGCTGGACTGAGTGATTCCTGGACGAAGCAAAATGGTTGAATTAAAGCATTTGCGATCCGAACTTGATGCTCTAAGTGAGCGATTAAAACAAACCAACAGCCCAGCCGAGAGACAAGCCTTGATCCGAAATGCTGGAAAACTCATCGCTGATTTGGAAGCGGCAATGGAGCAATCGCGAAAAGAAATCAATGAAATAAGAGAGCTTCTTCGTTCAATCTGACAGAATCCAGGGTAATTAGGTATTCTGCGCCCAAGATTTATTTTTCTGAATCAACAGAGAGGACTTAGCATGCAGTATCAAATGCAATATTGGCTCACCTGCCCGGAGTGCGAACATCAGATGGAAGTCGGCAAGCAAGGCTGATCGCTCCGCGCTAAATACTGCGATAAGTGTAATACGCTTTTTTCTTTCACGCACGAGGAACTGGCTGTTGCGGAAAGTGTCGGGATGTCTGATCTGGACCGCCTTCTCTCCGTTTTGTGACCGCTACTTTGCGACCTCGCCGGGCCGCTTAGTTCGCGAAAGGTGCTGGCGCTTCGGTTGGCCACTTCCTGTCGATCTCTCCGAGGATATGGGCCGCGCTTCGA
>JBPYDQ010000738.1:0-3950 GCA_051986135.1 Terriglobales bacterium
TAATAGCGGAGGAGGCGCAAAGCGAGAGGCCAAACAAAGTACAACTTATTAGTTTGGGGTACAGCTCCCAGGGTTCCGCGAATGCCGATTATGACCCTCGAGGGCGTAGAAGCCGATCGGCGGAAAAGTCAGCGTAGTAGGCTTCGCCGCGCATTGCGTCTTCCGAGAGCGGCTCGGGTCAAAGCGAGCACCGCAGGGATTCAAGAGCTGTTTTCGGTTTTGGGTGTGTTATTGCCTGGACTCGACCTGCGGACGGAGGTGTTAAGCCTCCACTCGTCGGCCATCGGTGTTTTACCATTGGAATTTGAGATCGGATTGCAAAAATGACAACCAACGATCTCGAATATCGAGGCCTCAGGCGGCAACACATGTTGCCTCGAGCCAAAACTCGCTTTCAATAACATGCGTGGACAGCCGATCACGGGAACAATCAATTGTCAAAGATTTTCTCGTGTGCCTGATGTCGCGCGGATACGACCGGGATTTTCTTCGGCGACTTGAGCGGTTCTGGTGCAGTCGGACTCAGCGGTGTTAGTTTGGGGTTGTAGAACTAATTGCTACTGCGTCGGGCGGAATTGTGAGACGAGAGGATGAATCTAGACTTTGAAGAGTAGTCGGAACGGACGGCTGCATCGCAGCTGTCAAAAGTGACAGAGACAGGATCGCGCATCGGAACGATACAATGCCGCCCATGAACAAACTAACCGGCGTAATCACACAGCTACGGCGCGGACGGAAACAACTCGATTCCGAGATCGCCCAATTGGATCGTGCCATTTACGTCCTGTCAGGTCTCGAAACCGATCACGCAGGACGCAGAAAAACAGGACGCAGAAGAAGAAGCAGGCGGAGACTATCTGCGTCGGCCAGAGCGCGGATTTCCGCTGCTCAAAGAGCCCGCTGGTCGAAGTGGAAGGCGAGGCGGAGGAGGAGGCGAGGAAGAGTATAGTCAAGCAAGGAAAACGTGGACTAGCTACGCGTCGGTGCTGCGACCTACTAACGGTGCGTGTGAGCCAACACTTATCATAAATTCTTAGACATCGCCACAGTCCTGGATGTGGCGCGCGCACGTTCAATGATGGAACAAAGAGGACAGCTTGCCGGCTCATCGTGTCGGCTCCGGACATGAAGGGCCAGGTTTCGCCTTTGTCGTTGAGTTCGAAGCTTGCTGCGGAACTGTGACGGCAGAGAGATCCATGTAGGGCGCATTGCGCTGGGCAGAGCTGCATCAATCGGGCCGCATATATTGTGAAGAAGACAAGTGAAAACATGAGTGACGTGGCAGAGGTTTGCGACCTTACTCTTTTTCTCGGGGAACGGGAAGCTTTATCGGGCATTGCCCCCAAACCTGCCAACTCTAAGAGAGGGTCGCCGACCGAGCCGTAAAGCGGAATTCCCCCGCTTCAATGTAAGGAGAGAAATCGATATGACAATCGAAATGCCACGCATCGAAGCCAAGTCATTTCGCGCGTACCGCTTGTCGTCGCACCTGCTTAGCCTGCTGCGGATCGTAGCCGCGTTTACCTATATGGCGCATGGCACGCAGAAGCTTTTTGGGTTTCCCACCCCGTCTCCCATGCCACACCTGCCGCCGCTTTTCCTGGCTGCGGGGATCATCGAAACCTTCGGCGGCTTGCTCTTGCTGCTTGGCTTATTTACTCGTTTCATTGCGTTTGTCCTGGCAGGCGAAATGGCCGTGGCTTACTTTCTCATGCACGCGGCGCATGGCTTTTGGCCGTTAGTAAACCACGGTGAACTGGTTGTGCTTTATTGCTTCCTCTTCCTGTATCTGGCAAGCGCGGGCGGCGGAGCGTGGAGTCTTGATCGGCTCTTGGGGCGGAACGGATGATGCTGTTCAATCCTTGATGACTCTTCCCCCGCCTGGCCGCTTCAGGCAAGCCGGTCGGGGAGTAGAGACGCTCCAGCCACTCCATCTTGACAATGCTTCTTTCAATGTCCATGGAGGTTCCAAGTTTTGGATGGACATTAGGCGGCGCGCCCCTGGTTCGCCGACCGATTCTCGCGCAGAAGCGACTCGATGTGTTTTCCTAATGCGATCTCCATATCCGCCTTTGCCTGTTCGAAGCTGCTTGCTTGAATAGCGATGGGCGGGTGCTCGGTATTGCCATTCCAGCCGTCGTCCCCGAGCCAAAACTTGCATTCAATACGCAAGCACGGCTGCACTCCCAGTGTTACAGCGTGATTTTTCATTGCTTCCTCCCAAAAGCACCAGCGGCGAAAGTGAATCTATAATACCGATGATCTAGTCGGTCAGTGCGGGGCTTTTTTTGTCTGGAACTCTCTTCCGTCCCGCCAGCCGGCGCGCGATAATACTGGGCGGTTATCGGGAGAATGCGGGAAGTGCCGTTGATTTAGACCAGGAGACGTGAGCGAGTTCGACAAGGTATACCGAAACTAGAGCAAGGCCGCTGACCTGCCAGGAACGGCAAGGCGTTGCCTTCCCAGCGACTACTGCCCGGCAAGCGAGTGCAAACAGCTGGGTAATGAAATCGAACCGCAAGCGCTCGAGGCTACCTTGAATACCGTCAGAAATCGGAAGGAGAATCAGTGATGCTTTCAAGGCTAGTCCCGGTTTTTGCAGCCACTCTAGTCCTGGTCGCACTTATGCCTACCGCACTGATTGGTTGGGGGCCAGCCGGGCACGAGATCGTGGCGGCATTGGCTCAGGCTCGCCTTAGTCAGAATGCTCGAAAAGGAATTCAGTCGTTGATCGGGGAGGCGAGTCTCGCCTCGGTCGCGAACTGGGCTGACGAGGTTAGACCTCAACGAGATGAAACATACAACTGGCACTTCGTGGATATTCCGATGAACGCCTCCGGTTTTTCAGACGAAAGAGACTGTTTCCTACCCAGCAGCAAGCATAAAGATGCAGCAACCGATCACCACAATTGCGTCGTAGATCGTATCGAGATGTTCCGCCAGGTTCTTTCGGACAAGAACGCCCCTAAGGATGTTCGCGCCGAAGCGCTGAAGTTTCTTGTCCATTTCATAGGTGACATCCATCAGCCACTACATGCTGTTGGCGAGGCGGCTGGCGGGAATCTCATTGCCGTTGATCAGTTCGGTTCAAGCCTGTGCGGGCAGCGTTTCTGCAACTTGCATGGGGCTTGGGACAGTGGGCTCATTCAGCACACTGGCATGGCAAGGGGCGAATACGTTGCCCATTTGGAGAAATGGATCGCGGAAGAACACCTGACTGCCGGCGGCAATCCCGAGGACTGGGCCAACGAGTCGCACAACTATGCACAAATGGCATGGTTGGATAATGGCAGTAGCATCGACGAGAGCTACTATCAGAAGGAGATCAAAATTGTTGACGAGCGGCTTGCCTTAGCGGGATTGCGACTCGCGGCAGTATTGAATGATTGCTTCGCACAACCATCGCATTAGACTCAGGTTCGTTTAAGCGTTTGTCTCAGGTATGGCTGTGAACTGTGCATCCCCGCAAAGTTGCTTAATAACCACCGCCAGCCGCAGGGGCTGGTGGTGGTTAGACTGCTACGACATCGGGAGGATCAACAGATCAGCAGAAGTGCACACCGATTGCAAAGTGCACACCGATTGCAAATGGTCTCTCTCGACTTCACGGTTCCTTCTTACCTCTAATGACCGCCAGTCCTACGGCTTATTCAGAGCTCTTTCTGAATCGTCGGCTGCGGAGCGGTCTCGGGTCACCCAGCCACCCCGCCAGAACACACGATACAACGATACAACTTACCACCACGGTTGCGTCGGCTGCGCGCCTTTGCTCTGCGATATCGGAAGCGCAGGCGGCTGAGCGCTGGAAACCGGAGTTGCGACGCACAGGGATCGATGAGATCTACCTGGGGAAAGAAGCATAAATTCCTGAGCGTCGCGAGCAATTCGGAGACGGGGCATCGGCTGTTGGTGGACAAGAGAACTTGGATGAGTTTTTTCGGAATAGATTA
>JBPYDQ010000739.1:0-9803 GCA_051986135.1 Terriglobales bacterium
CCGTATAGCGGCGATTTCGGAGGACTCGTCTACTCGTTTGAGGTTACGGTTTCAGATCTCGTAATGGGCGATGGCAAGAGCCTGGAACATGCAGGAGTGATTCCAGACCGTGTGATCGTGCCGCTCCGGCAGGATCTCGCAGCGAACAGGGACCCGGTTCTTGCTGCCGCGGTCGAATCGGTCGGCGGGAACCTTAGCGCTGAAAAGGCGGGCGAGCTGTTCCCAATCATTTGGCACCAGCAGCAATAGGCTAAACTCCAAACCTTCAGCCGAAAATAGGAAGAATCTAAAATCTACCCGCTGGGGCCGAACATTTCTGATATTTGCCGCTGAAGGGCGAAGCGCCACATTGGATTGCTACTCACGGCGTGAACGTGCTGGAGTAGACCTCACCAGAAATAAGGAGTAATAACAAGCTGCTGGTCTCGAAATGGCAATATCTGTCGGCTCAGCTTCTCCGGGGTTCTCTTTAGGCGCGCACTCTTGTCAGACATGGGCATTTTACCGCCGTGTCTTATTGCGGGCGATAATGGACGAAGAACCTATCGCTTGGCCAGAGGAAATATTGGGGATGGGTTCTGCATACTTCCGCATCTTTGTGCGTAAGGTCCACAGGGCACGCATACTGCAGATAACCGTTAAAGCAGTCCTGCGCCAGATGGGAATTGAGAAGCTCTTCCTTCAGTTCAATTTGTCTAACATTCTCTTTAAGGGCGACCGCATTTCGGTATTCTAGCGCCACTTTCTTAATGTCCTCGATCGCTGTCCCCTTAAATCCATAAGACACGACGGAGGTTTCCTTACCGAGTTGCAAAACCCTGAATTCAATCCCAAGACTTGGATCTTCCCGATACGCCATGAATGAAAAAAGCCCGGCAACTCCAAAGTCTTCGTAGCTTGGGAACATAGCGACTCTGCCGTCTTCTGCAGGATGATTGTGAAAAAAGATCATCGGCTTCTTGGCCCTGATCACCGCTCTCAGTTTTTCCGGGTCGTGCCAAACTGTGTTTTTCGTCGAATAAAGAGTCACATCGTGCAACTCACCGTTGTAGATCAGCAGATGTTCCTTCCCGTCGGCATGTTTTCCGAGATATTCCGCAGCAATTCTGTCTGCGTTGTCCACCTCGCTCGGGGCTGGAACCACCACCACCTCCTCCACACTTTGCAGAAACTGCTTATACGTCGTCGTGTCCCAATGCTGGTACGAGGCATACGCCTGCAAATATTGTTTGTACCGCGCCTCGCCAACGACTTGTAGAACGCAATATTCTTCGGCCATTTCTATGCTGGCCGAGTTGCGATGGTACCCGGTCAAATCATCATTCATAATGTGGCAAACCTCATGCAGGGATGAGGCTTCAAACAGAATCTCCGGCTGCTTCTCCAGAAAATCTGCAGTCACATTAATGATGAAGGACTCGTTCCGCATCTCCGAATTGCGCACCACTTCCGTGAATACGTCACCCACCGTCGCATCGTAGCCTGCCTCGAGGGGATTGTTCACCAGCCGAAGCTTGATCTTGTAACTGGCGCCCAACCTCCGCATCGCTTCCCCGATTTTGCGTTGATAGGTCGCCGTCTTCCGATCCAGCCCGCGCTCGGTGATGCAGGCCTGCGAAATCTCAAATCCGGAGTAACAGCTTGGTAATTGGGCCGCAGCACCAGCCCACCATGCCAGCAGGAAGAGACCTGACCCGACGAATTGGCTCCCAATTCGCCTCAAGCCCGATCCTCGATGGTCCATTGTGTCCGGTTAAGCTTTTGCAAGCAGAGTTGACGATTCTACTACACACCGTCAAGTCCGCCTCGAAAACACCGTAAACCCCTCCCACACGCCGCCTGCGCAGCGTCGCTCGAAACGCGTAGGAGAGCGGAATTTCTCCCGAAGGGGTACTAAAACTTCTGGGCAGGGTTGGGACTCGGGTACAGAGGGGCTGAGGAGCAATTTCACCTGCGTAGTGAGTGGGTGTGAGTGCAGCTAATTAGCTATTCCACCGCTTGTCTCCTAGCAAGATCAGATCTCGCAATTATTCCTCCGCGGAAAAAAAGGTCATGGAATTTGTCCTCGCCCAGGACTCAGCGTAGTTCTCTGAGCGCAAAGAAAGAAATGAAAACACGAAATATTATGATACCGCGTCCAAACAGCTCATCAGTACGCACATCGTGGAATGCTCCAGCCGCATTTTGTCCGTGCAGTAGCCGTTTGATCACCTCATCGACATGGTGACAGCCGAATACAAGCAAGCTAAAAAGAAAAGCTTTATAAAGGGCTGAAAGAAACAGTGGTTTACCTTCATACTTCTTGCCAAGGTGCACATATTCTCTTGTGAGAATCACTTTGGCAATCACGAGAACGTTGAGCATCGCGGCGCTATAGTAGAAATACGAGTCGGGGAACTCGTTCAGCAGTATTACCCTGTACGTCGTAATGGCGCAAAAGAAAAACCCCAGATATAGAAAGATCCCAACAAACTGCTTAGAGCGCCTAACAAAACCTGCCTCTCGCTTTGGAATCAATCCGTCCAGGCCGAAAACAAGCCATGTGATTCGCTGCCTAGGGCTAGGGTGTGCGTCCAGGTTGATTCTCGGTTTGCGTGCAGACAAAGTTCGCGGCGTCGTTGGTGTCACCGGTGCCTTTGTACTTGGCAAGCTGCGGATAGGGACAAAGGGGACGGGTCATCTTGATGCCCTGGGAGTGGTCTAAATCATTTACATACTTGCTCGCGATAATTTCATCTGGCGCCGTACCGTGTTCCACCCACTCTTCGAGCGCCGTGAGGATGTTATGCTGCGGGTCCTGTGGATCCGAGTCTGCCGATCGGCCGCCAAAACTGGAGAGTTCGACTTGGCCAAAGAAGTTGGCCCCGGGACCCAGGAAGCTGTGGTGCATTCCAGGAACCACATACAGACGCACAAAACTCTGGGTCTCTTCTAATCCCATCTTAGCGACCAGGGCGTCGTAGTAGTTGGTCGATTCTGTGCCCGGCACCACGGGATCACTCCAGCCGTGGTAAATAATAAGCTTGCCGCCGCTAGCCCTGAATTGACTTAAATCAGGATCGGTAGCGTCCAACAGTCGTGAGGTTTTCCTGTCTGCGATCTCAATCGCCTTCTCCGCGCTGACTCTTCGAGAATCCCAATTGGGGCTCTCGAAGACCATATCGCGGAAGTAATTCAAGCCAAGAATTGAGTCCTCCCCGTGCCCTGGGCCATCTCCGGTGATCCAACTTTCCCAACCATTATCCCCCTCTTCGCCTCCGGGCAGACACCCAGGATAAAGTTGCTCCCCTGTCGAATTCCGCAACCCAGCGTAAATTCTCTTGAGCTGCGCAACCTGTGGTGAGGTAAGACAACTGTCGGACTCCACACCATGACAACGAAGTACAGACGGATCGAAATGACACTGCCGTGGATCATTGAGGATGCCGTCGCTGACGCCGTCCAGTGCGTCGCAAGCGGCAAGTACGGCCGCGCTGATGGCGGGAAGCTTGCTGGCCGGAATGTATGCCGGCGGCTCAACCCGTGTAATGTATAAGCCTGCCGCTAACAATCTGGTTGCAGAAATGGTTGGTGCTCCGGCAAGAATTGCTTGATAATCCTCTGGGAATCGTTCCGCCTCCATTAACCCTTCGCGCCCGCCGTTGGAGTAGCCGTCGAAATAGGAAGTCTTCGGAGCGTGGCCGTAAAAGGATCGGATGATCGCCTTTGTACGGACAGTCATCTCATGCACGGCCCTGTAGCCAAAATCGGCGATCTTTTCGGGATGCCCGATTGCCCATCCTGAATCCTCCTCGCCCCCGCGGTGGCCAGTGTCCGTAGATGCGGTCGCATAACCACTTCTTAGGGCTTTGCCCATTTCAATGAAGTTGATTGTTCCACCAAAACCGGCGTTCCCCACGGCACGGAATTTCCCATTCCAGGCGACCGCGGGCATCCACACTGCAAATCGAATGTCAGAGTCGGCACTGGCTGCTATGCTGCCCTCAACGCGGCAGAATGCGGGCAAGCTTTGGACTAGCTCCTGACTAGACAAAGCAAAGGTTCCTGCAGGTACGCTTTGTGCCAAAGAGATGTCTGTATCTGGTAACCGGAGGCTGCCCAGGTTCTCGCACGGCACAGCAGATTTTGCAGTAAGGCCTCCAATCTGAACCCAGCCAGATGGGTTCGCCGGCGCGGTTCCTTGCAGTTTTTGTTGGTTGGAAATGTCCGCCAACCCTTGGAAGCGCTTCACTGTGAACAGAGCTCCTGCGGCCAGCAGAAAAATGCCGAGCACGGAAGCTATGATCGGCGCGCTGTGACGCTGCACAAATTTCGACGCACGGTAAGCCATTGTGCTCTTCCGTGCGCTGACTGGCAGATGCTGAAGGTGCCGCTCGATGTCTTCAGAGAACTCGTGCACCGCTCCGTAGCGGCGCTCGGGTTCCTTCTGCAGCGCTTTGAGCACGATATTGTCGAGATCGCCACGCAAACGCCTCCGCAGCTTCTCGGGATCCCCTTCGCGCGTCTCGCTGACCAACTCTGGAGTCTTCGTGATCGGAACACCATCAGCAGACGTATCCGTTTCAATGTGATTCACAGCGGTGCTCGGAGTGATGGGATACTGTTCACAAATAGCGCGCTCCATTTCCGCGGGGGTGTGTTGAGTAAGCCGATACGGACGGTGCCCGCTCAACAGTTCGTAGAGCACAACCCCGAGCGAGTAAATATCAGTGGCGGACGTGACAGGCTTGCCGCGCATCTGCTCCGGGCTGGCATAGGCCGGAGTCATGCAGCGCGCGCCAGTCTGAGTCGACAGCAATATCTGCGACGACGGCTCAGGATTCAATACCTTCGCTATCCCAAAATCGAGCAGCTTCGGAGTTCCATCGGAAGTTACAAAAATATTGCCGGGCTTGAGGTCGCGGTGAATGACGCCCTTCTGATGCGCATATTGCACCGCTTCACACACCTTGGAAAACACGTGAAGGCGGTCATCCACCCGCAATTTATGCAGATCACAGTAGTCGTCAATCGGGCAGCCCTCCACGTAATCCATGACCAGGAAGGGCAACCCTTCCGGAGTGCTGCCGCCGTCGAGGAGCTTCACAATGTTGGGATGATCAAGGCTGGCAAGAGTCTGGCGCTCGTTCCGAAATCGGTTGAGGAGATTCTGGCTGTCGAACCCCGGTTGGACGATCTTGACCGCCACTTGCTTGCGGAATTCATCGTCAGCCCGCGCCGCGAGATACACTGCGGCCATTCCACCCTGACCGACGCGCCGAATCAGCCGATAGGCGCCAAAATGGCGTCCCACCATCGGGTCCTGTATCTCTGCGCTCGTAACCGCGGCTGTAAGATCGCCGGATCCCGCATTTCCGCCTCCCGGTTCAGGCTTCGAAACTTTTGGCGAAGCCTCCCGACTGGGAATTCGAGGATCCGCCACGGGATTGTCCAAAAAGCTGTCCGCTTGCTGATAGTTAAAAAGTAGCTGTTCAACCTGCTGCCGCAGACTCTCGTCAGCGCAGTTTTGAGCAAGAAAGTCTCGCCGTTGAGAGGGTTCTAATTCCAGAGCCGCCTCGAACAACTGCTTTGCCCTCTCCCAATTTTCGGCTGCGAATTCCATGCGGGAAAACGCACCTCCACACTAACCAACGCGACGAAATCGACAGAAATCGGACATATGAACTTCAGAATCCCGGCGTCAGGAGGAAGGCGCGACCCCTTCGGAATGTTGCTTCAACTCGCCATAAAGCCATGCCTTGGCCACATTCAGTTCACGTGTGACCGTCTTCGAGGCTACGCCAACAACCTCGGCAATCTCCTCGATCGTGAGACCGGCAAAATAGCGAAGCTCAACCACTCTGGCCTGCCGCGGATCGAGCTTCTCTAACTTCGATAGCGACTCATTCACCGCGAGCAACTCATCGGTGCGATCCGGCGAGACCAGGACGACATCCTCCATAGCCACCTTCTGTTGTTTGCCGCCGCGCCGCAGCCGCTTTTGCCCGCGGGCATAATCCACCAGAATGCGCCGCATGACTTGCGACGCAACCCCGAAAAACTGCGCTCTATTCTGCCACTTTGCGTCCCGCTGGTCAGCGAGCTTCATGTACGCTTCGTGGACGAGCGCGGTAGCTTGCAAAGTATGATCGGGCCGCTCCCGCCGTAGCCGCGCGGCCGCGATTCGCCGCAATTCGTCGTAGACGAGAGGAACCAGCCGGGCAGCAGCCTCCTGATCGCCTTCGGCCAGTTGGTTGAGTAGAGTCGTTACCTCTGCGGTCGAGGAGTTCACAGCATCCTCCAACGCCGAGTCCAGGGGAAGGTCAACGAATTCTACTCCCGTTCTTTCGAGATTTTGCGATTTTTTGGGGAACAGTGTCCGGTTTTGCCGAAAAACGTCGCGTTCGCCATTAAGAGGAGTGAACCAGCAGTTGAGCTCAAACGCCCGGCTGCTGACGTCGTGGCGCCTTCCCCAGCTGACAGTTCAATTCTCCTCTACAAACCATCAGAAAAGGAGAAACTCTCATGAAATGCTCGATTGCTCGTACAAAACTTGTAATTCTCTTCGCAGCCGCTTTGATCGTGAGCCTGTCAGCCCCTGCCTACGCGAGGGACGGGGAGGAATGCTCACTGGCCCGTGCGGCGGGGAAATGGTCGCTCACCGACCAGGGCACGGTCATCGGCATCGGCCCCAGAACTGCAGTGGGGGTGTTCACCCTGGACGGAAACGGAAATCTGCTGAATGGCGTCGCCGCTTCCAGTCTGAAGGGCAGCGTTGCAAGCGAAACATTTTCAGGAACCTATACCGTGAATCCCGACTGCTCCGGCACCTTTGATGTGAAGATCTACTCGGGGGGCGCGGAACTCTTCGAGCTAACAGCGTTTACCGCTTTCGACAACGACATGAAGGAGATGCGCGCAGTGTTCACCTCAGTCGTCGCTCCAAACGGCACAGTGCTGCGAACCGTGATCAATCTCGAGGCCAGGAAGCAGTAGTAGACGAGCTTTGCCTGGGGCGGCGGGGCAAAGCGCTGGCGAGCACGCTCGAGCCCCATAGCCGTCCCCAGTCATTTTAGACATGCCGTCTTGGGCTTGGAGCGTTTCAGGCGAGGATGATCGAAAATCTAATCATCGCAAATTCAAAATGCAAATGTCCGCTTTTCATCGGGAATGTCGCGTAATCAAGGAGAGGAATAAAGGGTAGCGAGATGCGGAGGTGGTTATGCTTGAAGGATCAGATGTCGTTCTTCAAACTCTTTCGTATTGTCGTTCGGTGCCTCGCGCTCTTTTCCCCGGGGATTGCATGCATCGCGATGGCGCAGAATCCCGTACCGCTGATTAGCCAGCCCCTCGTGCCAGATGCGGTCACGCCGGGCGAGGCGGGATTCACCCTAACCGTCAACGGCACGGGGTTTGTCTCCACCTCGGTCGTGAAGTGGAATGGTGCAGCCCGCCCGACCACCTTTGTCAGTGCTTCCCAGCTGAAGGCGAACATTCTAGCCTCGGACGTCGCGGTGCCTAGGACTGCTTCCGTGACCGTGGTCAGCCCCCGCCCTGGCGGTGGCAGCTCGAACAACGTATTTTTCCCCATCAATGCCCCGGCATTCATCGCGCTGCGCCGCACCGGTTACGCTCTCGGAGCACAACCACAATTTGTGGCGACGGCGGACTTTAACGAGGACGGCAAGCTTGATTTAGTGATCGCCAATTTCGGCTCCAATTCGGTTTCAATCTTGCTTGGACAAAGTAATGGCACATTTCAGACTCGGGTCGATTACCCCACCTGTTCCAGTCCTGTGACGCCAGTCATCGGTGACTTCAATGGAGACGGCAAACTCGATGTGGCTGTCGTCTGTTCGACGTCCACCATCGCGGTCCTACTTGGTAATGGGGATGGCACGTTCCAGGCTGGGGCTGAGTACCAAACCGGCAGTGTTTCCTCTTACGGCATGGCGGCCGACCTCAATGGGGACGGCAAACTCGATATTGTGACGACGAATCAAGGATCAAATACAATCTCGATAGTTTTGGGTAATGGCGATGGTAAGTTTCGAGCTAACGTAGACTACGCGGTGGGAAGCAACCCGACAGAAGTCGCAGCTGCCGATTTCAATCGCGACGGCAAGCTCGACTTGGCGGTATCCAATTACGGTTCAGAAACGATTTCCATCCTGCTCGGAAACGGTGATGGGACCTTTAACAGTCATGTGGATTATGCCGCGGAGAATGGGCCCGGCGGAGTCAACGTTGCTGATGTAACAGATGGTTACCAAAATAACCGGAGCCTTCTTTCTTCGCTACATACGACCCGTCAAACAGATACGGAAGGTATTATGTTTGTAAAAAGATCGCCATTTCTATTAGCAGCCATTAGCAACGTCAATTGCGTGAGTAGGGATGCGAGTGAACAGGAGCGGCAACACTGCTGCGCAGCGCCGACTGCGGGGATGAGCATAAGCGGACGATGCAATATACCGATCTTGCGACAGCGTCAATTAGTCGCGCTGAGAAACCGGGCTGGGTTGCCGCGAAATATCGTAGGCGGTATATACCTTCAGAGAGAAATCGGCTCACGCCAGATGCCCCCAGGAGAAATGTTGACGTGAGCCGTTGAGGCGGAGCCGAGAGGTTGTGCAAAAAGGATCAGCCTCCCGATGCGGCATCTGGAGCTTATGGGAACAGGGCGGCTAACGGGAACTGGCAAACGTTGCAGACCGAACCGGCGTTAGCTCACTCGTTGCCAGAAAGAAGCGGAAAGGTGCAGGCTCGGCCTGACTTTCTGTTTCAATTGAAGTCGTCGAAAAGTCTGCGAACGAGAATTGTCACGATGATCAGCATCAAGAAAACGGGAAGACTTTTCATTGAGAAGAGTAAGGCTGACGAGACATTCACACGCTCGGTACTGCTCTACTGGGAGTTTTTTTATCTTATTTGAAATCCGCGTTGAAGCCATGAGTTAGCGCTCACAAGCCGGTCCTCCTGAGCGATATTGGCATCTTGCGACAGCTCAGGTCAGTCGGTGGGTACTGGAACAGTTTCCATATACTGTAGTCGTTTAAGCACCTCCGCCACTTTCAGTGTCATGTAGTTGATGTTGCCAACGTTGAGGTTTGATCCCTCTTGGAAGGGATACTGAGGAATGGTCGCCAAGAACTGCTGTATCTTCTGCTGTATTGGCACGAACAGCCAAATGTTGTCTGCATACCAGCGGACGTACATGCCGGATTCGTGAGGTGCTTTCTCGTAGGGGTCGGCCCGGAGGTTCACGATGACCGGCCAGTTGGGAATTTCCCGAACCCCTTGAGCTATATTGCCTTGGATGGCGGCGAAACTAACTTTCCAGTCATTCCAGCGCACGGCATTGAGCTCGCCGCCCTGGCCAAAGTAGAAGATGGTATCGCGTGGGCTCGTCTTAGCCTCGCCTTTAAAGAACGGAAGAAAGTTGTAGCCATCGGGATGGATCTTCCACGTCCTCCCGTTCGCGGAGTATCCAGCCTCCAGCTTCTTGACAATGTCGGGGACTCCTGCAGCCGCGAGCAGCGTCGGCATCCAGTCTTCCTGAGACATGATGTTGTTGTAGACTGATCCGGGCTGGATAACGCCAGGCCAGCGCACGAGGCACGGCACGCGAAAACCGCCTTCCCATGTCGTACCCTTTTCGCCGTGGAAAGGTGTTGTTCCGCCGTCGGGCCAAGTGACGGTTTCGGCACCGTTATCGGTGCTGTAAATGACGATGGTGTTGTCGCGCAGGCCCAAGTCATCGAGCTTCTTCAGTAATTCGCCAACTAATTCATCGTGCTCGACCATGCCATCCGGATAGAGTC
>JBPYDQ010000740.1:0-5496 GCA_051986135.1 Terriglobales bacterium
GTTGTGAGAGTCCGATTGCGGCCTGGCTGTTGCTTGCTAAGTTTCCGGCGTGAATGTAAGCACGATGTCGCGCTGCCGAGGGCCATCGAGTTCGACCAGAACAACTCGCTGCCAGGTTCCGAGCAGAAGCTGGCCCTTGTCGGCGGCGAGAGACAGGGATGTACCGATCAGAGAAGACAGGATGTGGTCAGGTACGTGAGCCGGATTATGAGGGTGGCGATAGCGGAGTTTCGGAATCATCCGTTCGAAGGCGTCGAGCATGTCGAGGTCGGTGCCGGGATCCAAGTCGGCGGTGGTAAGCGCAGCGGTTGTGTGCAGGATGGAAACGTGGCACGTGCCGGACCGTCCCGCATGCTCCTTTAGCGCGTTTTCGAGGAGATCGGTAAGGTCAACGATTTGGCGCTTCTTCCCGGTTTTTATCGCGAGTCGCTGCATAAAGTAGTTTGACCTTATCAGCGGGTGGCAGAGAGGACAACTACCATCCCAGTTCGACGCCGTTCTTGGCGTTTTGCTCGTCGAGCCATTTCTGGACGGGGGCAAAATAGTCGACAATCGCGGTGGCGTCCATCTGATGCTCGCCCGTCAAGACGTACAATGCATCCGGCCACGGCCGGCTGCGTCCCATCTCCAGCATCTTCCCGAGTCGCGCTCCGGCAACCTTGTTGTTGTAGATTGAACAGCGGTACAACGGGCCGCTATATCCCATCGCGCGACATAGGCCGCGCTGAAACTGGAACTGAAGAATAGCGGCGAGAAAATAGCGCGCATAGGGTGTATTGCCGGGAACGTGGTATTTCGAACCCGGATCGAAGTCGGTCTCTCCACGAGGGGCGGGCGCTTGAACGCCCTGATATTTCTCTCGCAGCTGCCACCACGCCTTGTTGTAGTCTTCGGGCTTGATCCGGCCGGAGAAGACGCCCCAGCGCCACTGATCAATCAGCAAGCCAAATGGCAGAAAAGCAACCTTCTCGAGAGCCTTGTGCAGGAGAAACGGCAAGTCGCCCTCCGGCCCAGGGACTTCCCCGATCAGGTTGATCTGTTTGAGATACTCCGGAGTGATGGAAAGCGCGATGGTGTCGCCGATAGCCTCGTGGAACCCGTCGTTGGCGCCGTCCGCGAACAGGAAAGGCTGGTGGCGGTATGCGAGTTGGTAGAAGTTATGGCCGAGTTCGTGGTGGATGGTCCGGAAATCCTCATCCACGATGCGAATGCACATCTTGAGCCGGACATCCTTCTGGTTATCGATGTCCCAGGCGCTGGCATGGCAGACTACCTCGCGGTCAGCAGGCTTACGGAACAGCGATCTTTCCCAAAAAGTCTGGGGCAGCGGCTCAAAGCCGAGTGACTTAAAGAAATTCTCTCCGTAGCGCACCATTCCGAGGTCGTCGACTTTTTTGTCTCGGAGGATGGGCGTGAGGTCGAGCACCTGCCCGGGCACCTCCAGCAGGTCGTAAATGTTAGTCCACTCCTGCGCCCATATATTGCCAAGCAAATGCGCGGGAATTGGGCCATTCGGCGGGACCAGCTGCGGTCCATATTTCTTCACTAGTTGGGAGCGCACATAGGCGTGCAGTGAAAGATAAAGTGGACGAACCTGCTGCCAGAGGCGGTCGAGTTCCGCGCTGAACTGGTCGGGCGTCATGTCGTAATTCGAACGCCAGAGCTCTCCCACATCTCGGAATCCCATTTCGCGAGCGCCCTTGTTCGCCAGTTCCGCGAAACGGACGTACTTCGGCCGCATGGGTGGGGAGATAGTGTGCCAACCGACCCACAAGTCGAGCAACACGTTGGCATCCTTGGTGGCGGCAAAGGCCCGCTCCATTTCGTTCTGGCCCAGGCATTGTCCGGCAAACGGACCCGTCTTGGGACAGTATTTGCCTTTGCCGTAGGTTCCATCGAGCCAGCTGCCCAGCTGTGTCAGTTCCGCTCGCTCGGCCGGATTGCTGGGAGCAGGTGCGGCGGCAAGCAGCTTCAGAAGCCGCAGCTTCCGCGCCTCGACTGCCGTCATCGGCTTGCCTTCAAACTGCTTCGCCTGGGCTGCCAGTTCGGATATGGCAGCCAGCAGGTTTTCGTTCGCGGCCGCCGAGATGGCCTCCGTGTCGTCGGTGATGAAGGTCTCCTGAACCCAACCGGCGCGGTTTCCCTTGACATTTAGAGCGTTGAGGCGGGCTTCGGCGGCAGTAATAAAAGTTTCGATGTCACGGCCGGAAGGCTGTTTCTTTGAAGACTCGGTTTGCGCAACGGCGAGCGTGGAAAGGATGAGAATTAAGAGGCGGTTCCGCCTGAATCTCATAAAAAATCCTCCGGCGACATTCTAAATGTCGTGGCAAGAGAATAGAGATAATGGCGTCCTTGAGCGGCTGAGCGGTGGCATCGAGAGCAAATTCTCTAAGGCGTAACTCAAGACGAGAAAACTGCCTGCGCGGAGGGAGGAAGCCTATGGCGCGCCTCGTACGCGGCAATCTCAGATTGGTGCTGGAGAGTAAGATCAATATCATCCAACCCTTCGAGCAGGCAGTGGCGGAGGAAATCGTCAACCTGGAAGTTAGCAGAAAATTTCTGCCGGTCGGTCACCTTCTGACGTTCGAGGTCAATGGTCAGCTGATAATTTTCAAGGTCAGCGGCCCGATCAAGCAACTCCCCAACTTCTTCTTCCCGGAGTACAACCGTGAGCAGGCCGTTCTTGACGCTGTTGTTGGCGAAGATGTCGGCAAAGGAAGGTGCGATTACCGCGCGGAAACCGAAATCCGCCAGCGCCCACACGGCATGCTCGCGGGAAGAGCCGCAGCCGAAGTTCTTCCCCGCCACCAGAATGCTAGCCCGGCTATAACGCGGTTGGTTCAGCACGAATCCGGAGTCTGGCTCTCCCGATGGTTGACGACGCCAGTCGTTAAACAGGAACTGCCCGAATCCGGTACGCTCGATGCGCTTCAGGAACTGCTTGGGAATGATCTGGTCGGTATCAACGTTGACGCGATCAAGCGGCGCCACCGACCCGGTATGGGTGCGAAACGGTTTCATATCCCCTTCAATGAAAATGCCAATTACGAATATCGGTAAAGTGACCGGTGATGGCTGCGGCCGCGGCCATCATGGGGCTGACCAGGTGGGTGCGCCCACCCCGACCTTGTCGGCCTTCAAAATTGCGGTTGCTGGTGGAAGCACAGCGCTCTCCCGGCTGAAGGATATCGGGATTCATGCCCAGGCACATGGAACAACCCGATTCACGCCACTCGAAACCGGCATCCACGAATACTCTGTCCAAGCCTTCCTGCTCGGCGGCACGCTTGATCGCTTGTGAGCCGGGGACGACCATGGCTCTTACCGAGGAATGAACATGATGGCCGCGTGCGACGCGGGCAGCAGCGCGAAGATCTTCCAGCCTGGAATTGGTGCATGATCCAATGAAGACCCGATCAATATTGATCTCTTCGACTCGCTTTCCGGGCTCAAGCGCCATGTACTCGAACATGCGTTCGGCCGAGCGACGCTCAGCGTCGCCGGAAAATGCGCTCAGGTCGGGAACTCGGCCGCTAACCTCCACCACCATGCCGGGGTTGGTCCCCCATGTCACGAACGGAGACAGCGTCGAAGCATCGATGCGCACCTCGTTGTCGTAGGTCGCTCCGGGATCGGAGCTTAGGGCACGCCAGCCGGAGATAGCTTGCTCCCACTCAGCGCTTTGCGGGGCAAAGCGGCGACCTTTCATATACGCGAAGGTTGTCTCATCGGGAGCCACCATACCCGCGCGGGCGCCGGCTTCAATCGTCATGTTGCACAGTGTCATGCGGCCTTCCATCGAGAGCGCCCGTACCGCGGCGCCGGCATACTCGATGACGTGTCCGGTGGCTCCATCGGTTCCGATCTGACGAATCATCCCCAGCGCCAGGTCCTTGGCCGTAACCCCATCGGGCAACGAGCCCTGGATATCTATCAGCATGGTCTTGGGCTTTTGCTGCGGGAGGCACTGTGTGGCAAGCACGTGTTCTACTTCCGAGGTGCCGATGCCAAACGCCAGCGCGCCGAATGCACCGTGGGTGCTGGTGTGGCTATCACCGCAGACAATGGTCATCCCGGGCTGCGTCAGCCCCAGTTCCGGGCCTATCACGTGCACAATTCCCTGCTCGGCCGCATCGATGTCGAACAGCGGCACGCCGAATTCCTGGCAGTTTGTCCGCAACGCCTGAATCTGACGCGCTGCAATCGGATCGGTAATGGCCGAACCACGCGGGGTGGTTGGGACATTGTGATCAACCGTGGCAAAAGTGCGCAGGGGCTGGCGAACCTTTCGGCCAGTGACACGGAGACCTTCAAAAGCCTGCGGAGAAGTGACTTCGTGGACCAGGTGCAGATCGACGTACACGAGCGAGAGTTGCCCTGGGGGATGGCAGACTATATGGTCATCCCATACTTTTTCAAATAGGGTGCGTTTCCCAGACATTGCCATCCAGCTGATCAGGATAAAAAACTGTACGGTTGAAATAGTGTACCAGAGCGACCGTTTGAGTAAGACACTCGGCGGTCGACTACAATCGGGTAGGAAAATCTATCAGTTAACGACGAAATTCCCCCGGGGCCCGAGTTGAGAAATCGTCCGGACACGAAAGAACTAATGTTGCTCGCCAGCATGGCCATTGCCGCCATGATTGTGCACGGGTATCACCCGGGCATCGAAGACTCCGAGATCTATCTTCCGGGAATCAAGCGAGTCCTGAACCCGTCGTTATACCCGCACAACGACGTGTTCTTCATGTCGCATGCACGAATGACACTCTTCCCGAAGCTCATTGCAGCTTCCATCCGCCTTTCTCACGTTGGGCTCGATTGGGCATTGCTCGTCTGGCAGTGGTTCGCGATTTTCCTGCTGCTGTTGGGATGCTGGCATCTGGGACGACTCGCCTTTCGAGACCCGTTAGGGCGATGGGGCGGAGTTGCGCTGACGGCCTCGCTCTTGACTCTGCCGGTCGCTGGCACAGCGCTCTACATAATGGACCAGTACATCAACCCGCGATCGCTGTCGACGCCGGCGGTGTTGTTCGCCCTCATCCATGTGGTGGAACGGCGGTTTTTGCGCGCCCTCTTGTGGATGTCGTTTACCGCCCTCATTCATCCGTTGATGGTCGTCTTCGGAGCGGCGTACGCCGTAATCTACCTTTATGTCGCGTCGCTCAAAACCCGGGCCAGGCATAGCCCAGCACGGCCGGCAGCCGAGTTAGCCGGTTGGATTCCCTTCCCTCTCTTGCCGCCAACGACGGAGGCTTATCGCCAAGCTCTAGCTAGCCGTCCCTATTTCTTCTTGATCGATTGGCGTTGGTATGAGTGGTTGGGAATTTTCGGGCCTGTGGCATTGTTCGCCTGGTGGCGCTCACTCGCTCGACGCATGAAAGAGCCGCTACTCGAAAATCTTTGCGGGGCATCGCTCATATTTGGAATCGCCTTTTTTGTGGTTGGCCTGGTGATTACGATTCCGGCGCGTCTTGTCAACCTTGTCGAGCT
>JBPYDQ010000741.1:0-4355 GCA_051986135.1 Terriglobales bacterium
CTGTGGCGGACGGTATTGCGTCGTCGCAGCCAGGGTAACCACCTGCCACGGCGCCGCCTGCGGCGCTACATCGCGAAATGGTTTCCGCCGGCTCGTGTTTGTCATCCTTATCCTCTCGTGCGCTTGGGCGTCGTAACCCAAGGTGGGAGCCGGATGCGATAACTCCGCTCGCCCGATCTGTGGAGGGGGTCATGAGAGATCATGATCCTACTCCGACTCTTCCGAGAACACAGCGAAGGCGTGAGCCATCAGACGAACTGGACCAGCAAGAGGTTTTTCGTGTTCAACCGAGCAGAACAGGCAAGTTGCCCATGATTCAGACCGAGTGCTCGAGGAACTCGAAATCCGCATCCAAATGCGTAACGGTACCACTTGTCAGATGAACGTGACAGAATTCATGGCTCGGCAAAACAAGCCCGTGCTCGTCTGCACTGGAATTGCATTGCTTGGGGCAGTGATATTCCTCGATAAAGCGAGCCCTCCGGGATTCGATACTTCTGTCTTCTACTTGGTTCCAGTTTCCTTCTTTGCCTCGTTCCTCGGGAGATGGCCGGGATTCGCCGTTTCCTTGCTTTGTGCGAGCGTTGCTCTCTCCCTCCATCGTATGGGCTTGCCTTCTTTTCGTTCTGATCTTGCCTATTGGAATGCGCTCGCTTGGTTGGCCGTTTATGTTCTTTTCGTCCACGTCATTTCTGAAATTCGGCACCTCTATGCACGCGAACGGAGTTGGTCGCGAACCGACACCTTGACTGGCATTCCGAACCGGCGTTCCTTCTTGGAACGCGTGGAAATTGAGAAAAACCGGGCGCGGCGAGATGACCGTCCTCTGACACTTACATACATCGATCTCGATCGCTTCAAGGAAGTAAACGACACTTTTGGACACAACACAGGCGACAAACTACTGGCCGTCGTCGCTCAGGTTATAACGGATGGAGTGCGACTTGCTGATGCAGTTGCGCGCCTGGGAGGCGATGAATTTGCTTTGCTCCTTCCCGACACAAACAGCGCGGCAGCTACAGCAGTACTCCATAAGCTACATTCTGCTTTGAATGCTGCGATGGAGCAACACGAGTGGCCCGTGACGTTCAGCATCGGCCTGGTGACTTATCAACCTCCCCCAGAGTCGGTGCAGGAAATGATCGGCGCCGCGGACAGAGTGATGTACGAGGCGAAGAAACGAGGTAGGGACAGGCTTAGTATCGAACGACTAGCAGGGTAAGGCGGCTAAAGTCGTTTTCACGGTGCGCCAGATTGCATCCCACTTACCCGATTCGAATCAGTTTCCATGCCTCAAACCCGAGGAGGCTTCCGCTCCCAGCGGTAAGACATAGCCCAATGTCGGGAAGATGAAGGACGGGAAAGCGAAACAGCGGGGGTACGATCGGAACACAGATCGACAGCGCAAGAACCACGACGGTGCCACCAATCACCCACCAGAGCGCCGGATTGGGAGTTCGCGACCTGGAGATGATTATTCGAGTCCGTGAGCGGTTCGCGAGTAAAAGCATCAAGTTCGCGTTACCACGGAGCCTTTTTGTCCCCTCTCAACCTCGGCGGCGATAACCAAGAGCGTCTGGTTGCGCAGCACGAACACTATCTCTGATCGAGAAGCATCACAAAGTACCAATCCTACAAGGACTTCGAGTTGAAGACATTAGTACGGATCGACCGGGAATGAAGTTTCCGGTAATGGGAGGCTACTCACTTATCGCTTCTAACGCTCTACGAAATTCTTCATTGTCGAGCGAAACCCCAGGGAAATAGAGCGCAACCGGATTTCGCTTCCACACGGCTCCGGTTTTGCGCCGTTCCGCAGGAGTGGTGAACTGGTATTCGTAGAGCAATGCACGGACAAATTTGGGTGGCCTGTCAGAAAAGGGATTATCGCGCAGCAGGCTCAGCACGGGCCTATCATTCTGCAGCAGTTTACCCAATAAACTTATAAACCAAGGATGTTCCTCGGGGGAGGAGAAAGCGGCAAACCACATGAGCCAGTCAAGCCGCAAGTGATAGGGCGCGATCTGCGGCGGGGTGCGGTTCACGTTGCCGGGTTTGCCGATGAATTCATATTCGCGCCAAAGGGTGCTTGGCGTAAGCACCGCTTCATCGGTTCCTTCCACAATCACTTCATAACGCGGCCGAGTGATGCTGCCGAAGGCGCCGTAAGTATTGACCAGGTGCAGCGGTTCAAAGGAAGCGTTCATCGCCTGCCGCGATGAAAGCATGTTCATGATGGGATAAAGACTCAAGGCGGTGACAGCCATGCCAAGGGTGAGGATTGTGGCAGTGCGCAATCGGCCGGGGATCGCTAATGCCACAGGGTGGATGTGGACGATGTGCCTCAACCAGGAATCCCCGATAGTGCTAAGGGCTAAGACCATCGTCAGAAACCCCAGGAAAGCAAAGTTGCCGCTAGCGAAAAGCCAGCCGTGAAAGAACAAAGTAATCAGTCCGGCAACCGCGCTGATGGGCAAAGGTGCGAAATAAGCGAAGGGAACCACAAGTTCGGCGAAATGGTTAAAAAGTACTCCAAACTTATGGATCGACCCTGGCAGCCAATGGAAATACCAGCTTAAAGGATTGGGCATAGGCTGAGTTTCGTAGTGGTACTTGAGGCAAGTTAAGTCGCGCCAACAGGGGTCACCGCGCAGCTTGATCAGGCCGGCGCCGAACATAAGCCGGAAAAGCAGCCACTGGTACAGCAAGATGACTAGAAAAGGCGGGGTAGTTTTGCGACACCCAAGAAAGATAGCTAGAAACCCGGCTTCGAGCAGTAAGGTCTCCCAGCCAAATCCGTAGAATGTCTGCCCTACATTGACGAAAGACAAGTAGATGATCCAGAGCATGCTCCATGTGGACGCCGAGACCCAGTTGCCAAATTTCTCGGAGAATCCAGAAAGGGCGAGAAGCGAAAGCGCCAAGCCGGTCCACCCGAATAAATCGAAGGCGAAATCCTTGGGGAACCAGAAAAAAATGCTGGGAGACTCGAGGAAGCTCACCGCTTTTACAAATCGCGGCACCGGCAAAAGCCCGTGCTCCCCCAACAGTGGCTTGAACTGGTGTACGACCGCTACAAAAGCTGTTAAGTAAACGAGTGCCAAGCCTCGCTGCAGAACGATCCTGGTGAGCCAGTAGCCTTCGCCTCCGCTAACGAGCTTCTTGACTATATTCATGGCACCGTAAGCTCGAACTGCAAACACCTCTTGCTTATCAGGTTGTTTTAAGACACGTGTTTAGCGGAACGCAACCGAGCCCGTTTACCGTGCGTGAAGCATCGGGTGGATCAAGCGAGCCGGCAAATCGCTCGCCGTTCTTAATCAGGAGACCCCGACCTGTGAGCACTAGGCCCTGTGTTGTGCGGTGCCAACCCACGAAGGAATAGGCCTGCGCGTGATCCGATTGCGACGTACAGCGGACTCTTACGGCCGAACGTTCTATGTTCGTTCTGCGTGAAGGTTGTCGACGCCAAAGGTGGCTGGCCTCCGCCGGATTACAGGTCCTGCTGTTTCAGAAATCAGGGCAGTCTCCGATACCTAGAGCGGTCGAACAAGAAGCCGCTCAGCGCTTGAAGCTCATGGCCTTCATCGGCATCACGCAGACCGCCAATGATTCGGTTCTTTCTTGTCATTGAGATGCCGCACGCGAGCGACGAGAGGGGCGTGACCCTTCGATTTGGCCCAATCAATAGCTTCTTTTTGAGTCTTGAACGTGCCAAGCTCATGGTTCGCGTGGTCTTCCACTACGTAATCCTCAATCGGAGATCCTTCGGGCCTGCCTTTAGGGCGGCCTTCGATATAAACGTTTGCCATATCTCATTCTCCGCTGCGATTGTTGCAGCAATGGCTAAATGGTACGGGTCCTCTGGCTTTTATTCAAATTCGCAACGCGCAACGAAGAGAGCGGAGAGACAATATTCTGCTTGGAGTCAGGCTGCTGATCGGCTCATCACTGCCTGCGATAGAAGCTGCACACCGAAGGCCTGCATACTAGCACCATGCTGGTGTTCTTCTATACGGAACCGTTTAGCCATCATTCGGTTTTTTGTGCTGTTCCGACGTCGAGCGCGTTTCTCGCATTCATCTGAACGCATGTTTGCGCTCCAAGCGGTGGGCTGAAGTAAAATCTCAAATGAAAAGTCTGGCGAACGATTGTTCAGCTGCTGGGCCAGGGGTGTGCCTTCCCGATCTACGACAAAGACTAACGAATCCGAAGACGAAAGTCACTTATCAACAAATAGTTTGAAGGCAAGATTTGGAATGCCAACTCCCAATACGCAATCTAAAATTCGAGGGCGGAGATCATTCATGGATGCGAACGAGTTTCGGACCGTAGGGCATCGGGTGGTGGATTTG
>JBPYDQ010000742.1:0-9176 GCA_051986135.1 Terriglobales bacterium
GCTCCAATCGCTCTTCCATTTATCTGCCTCCTATTGCTGTCAGAACATTGGGGGCGATCACGCTTATTCCGAACAAGACACCGGCGCTGATCAGTACGAACACTACCCCTAGGGTGAGCGCATTTGCCCACCGGGGGCTGACCAGGTCGCCCATGATTTCGCGGTCGTTCACCAGCATGTACAGGAAGAGCAGCGCGGGCGGCATGGCCAGAACAGCAATTACGTTCACTACCAGCACGATATACACCAGGGGAATTCCTGGGATCAGGACCAATGCGCCGGCGGCACCCGCTTCAAGCAGAAGAACCAGGTAGAAAGACTTGCCCTGGCGGAAGGGTAGATTCAGGCTATGGGGCCGGTGCGCCACTTCTCCGAAAGCATACGCAGAGGAAATCGAGATCGTCACCGCGGCAACCATACCCGCCTCAAAGATACCGAGTGCAAACAGCGCCGCTCCCCAGTGTCCCACGATAGGCAGTAGGGCTTGTGCGAACTCGGCAGCTTCGAAGTTGGCGGCGGACATGTGATGGGTGAACAGGGAAGCCGTGGCCACGATAGTCGCCAGCGCGGCGAGCGTGGCCAGGGCGGCCCCCAGCACGGTATCGAAGCGTCCGTAGCGTATGTCGCGTGTGGTAAGGCCTTTGTCGGCAATCGCGCTCTGCTGGAAAAATAACATCCAGGGGGTGACGGTTGCTCCAATATTTGCCAGCAGGATCAGAACCATATCGCTGGTGATGCCCCCCGGTAGCGGCCTCCACAGAAGCAAAGCGCGGCCAATGTTCCCCCAATCGGGACCCGTCAACAAGGCGACCGGTACAAACAGCAGGTTGAACGCGGCTGCACCCAGCGTGATTCTCTCCCAGGTCCAGTAGCGGTGCGTCATCAACGCCACAAACAGAACCAGCAGCGCGCCCAGCACCGCGATTGCGGGCGGAATACCGAAGAATCCGAGACCGGCGCGGACGGCGATGAACTCGGTAACCAGCGTCAAAAAATTGCCCAGCGCCAGATCGATCATGGAAAACCAACCCCAGAACGGACCGAAGCGGTCGAAAATCAGCTCGGCATGTCCGCGATGAGTGGCTGACCCCAGCCGGACCGTCATTTCCTGCACCACACAGGCCAGGAAGAAGGTGAACACCACAAACGGGAGGAAGAAGCCGATGCCAAAGCGTGCTCCGGTGGCGGCGTAAGAAAGCATGCTGGGGCCGTCATTTTCGCCGAGCATCACCAGTACGCCGGGGCCGATGAGCAACCACAGCAATCGCAGCCGCGAACCTACTCCGGGCT
Source organism: Terriglobales bacterium (assembly GCA_051986135.1). Taxonomy (GTDB): domain Bacteria; phylum Acidobacteriota; class Terriglobia; order Terriglobales; family Acidobacteriaceae; genus Gp1-AA122. Next base: position 1,291 of record JBPYDQ010000742.1, read on the forward strand.
GCTGTCGAGTGGCCCAAACCCGTTCGCGGTCATGCGCACGGTCGATGTCTTCATGAGTGATGACGACATCGCCGACCGAGGACGCCCCCGCCCTGGTCAGCTCTGGTTGCGATTTCTCTCCGTTCCTCACGGTGGTCGTTCGTTCGCTCATAGATCAACCCGCTGCCGCAGGATTTCTTAGCGGGAGTATACACCAGGAAATAAACTATAGTTAAGTCGGGGGAGAAAGCCCACGGCGGGAGGCTTTTTCGGAGGGTACGACCCAGACCCGTTCGGCGGCGGCCGTGCCCAGCGACAGACTGCCTGCGTCGGTTATCAAGGCGAGGGTCTGATCATAATTACGCCCTTCGACCTGTAAACGGGCCCCGGGGCGAATACCGCGCGCTTCCAGGAATTCCAAAAGCCGCCGATCGCGCTCGTAAATCCCGCTGACGATATAGGTGTTTCCCGCTTCCGCCTGCGCCAGCAGCAACAACCCGCGCCGCTTTCGGCTTTGCGGCCCCTCCAGTTCACTCATATTCCCATGCGGACAAGCGCCGCCAGGGCCGAGCTTGGCGAGCAGCTTGGCTTCGAAATCGGGGGAAACCGCGTGCTCCAGGCGCTCCGCCTCGTCGTGCACCTTGTACCACTCCATGCCGAAAATTTCCGCTAGCATGCGCTCGATAAGGTGGTGACGCAAGGTGAGCTTGCGAGCTATCTTTCTGCCGGAGGCCGTAAGTCGAACGTTCCCATGGGCATCGACCCGCACCAATCCATCTTTCCCCAGCCTGCGCAATGCCATGGTGACCGCTGGCGCCGAAACCGATAGCCAGTGCGCCAAAGTTGCGGAAATGACACTCTGGCCCTCGCTCTCGGCTTCGAGGATGGCTTTGAGGTAATCCTCTTTTGAGACGGTAATCACCTGCTGGATATTATACGGAGAACGTTAAACATAGTTAACTCAAGCTTCGAATGGGCCGCTCCCTCGGCCGGCGACGTAGCACGACCGACGGTGGCTCCCCGCACCGGCTAAATGACAGTGATTTCGTTCGATCGGAGTCCAGATACGATTCTGCTGTGAGCAGGAGGATGGTCCGAGCCGGCCTTATTTTCGGCTTCGGGCTTCGGAGTGCGTCGGTGTCCGACCACCTTTGGCGGCCGTAACCTCGAGCCAGTTCATCTCGACGTTTGGGTATCTCGCATCCGGTGGGCGCTAGCCTTTGCCGTCGCGTTCGGTGTCGAAAACAACCATTGGCCGGAAGCTCGCTCGCTGGAGCGATAACACAAAGGTTTGCGCCCTTGAGCAGCCGGCTACTGGGAATCAATCGGGGTTGGTTTTCTCTGCGCTTTCGAGTGGAAGTTTCCGGCGTTTGACAGTATCGGCGCTTCGCCCCTAACCTTGTCTTCTTTCAACTATGAAAGTATTGGTGCTTGGCAGCGGCGGGCGCGAGCATGCCCTGGTCTGGAAACTAGCGCAGTCCTCTCGAGTCAGCAAAGTGTTTTGTGCACCCGGGAATGCCGGAATTAGCGAAGAATCCGAATGCCTTCCGGCTGACGTTAAGCATCTGGATTCGGTCATTGCGGTTGCTAACCAGGTGAAACCGGACTTAACCGTGGTCGGTCCTGAGCTTCCGCTGGCACTAGGTTTGGTGGATGAGTTTACGAAACGCGGCTGGCGCATTTTTGGACCAACCAAGGCGGCCGCCAGACTAGAATCAAGCAAAAGCTTTGCCAAGCAATTTCTGCAACGGCATCACATTCCGACTGCTCACTACGCCATCTGTAATTCGGTCAGCGACGTTCGGGATGCGCTGCCCCATTTTCATATGCCCATAGTTGTTAAAGCCGACGGCCTGGCCGCTGGAAAAGGCGTCGTCCTGGCCGATAGCAAAGAAGGGGCAACTGCTACGGCCGCCGAAATGCTTGCCGGGAAAATGGTTGGCGAAGCCGGGGCTCGCGTGATTCTCGAGGAATGCCTCAAAGGCGACGAGCTCTCCTTTCTTGTCTTCAGCGATGGGGAGCGCGTGGCTCCGTTGGTCGCGGCTCAGGACTATAAGCGCATCGGCGACGGCGATAGCGGACCCAACACCGGCGGCATGGGCGCGTACTCGACCCGCCAAATTGTGGACGAGAAGATGCGGGACTGGCTGGTCAATCATATTGCCCGGCCGGTGGTCGAGGGCATGAGGGCCGAAGGTACAGAATATAAGGGTGTGCTCTACTGCGGACTCATGATGACGCCGCGGGGACCGATGGTTTTAGAATTTAACTGCCGGTTCGGGGATCCGGAAACGCAGCCCATTCTGATGCGCCTGGAAAGCGATCTGGTGGAAGCAATCGAAGCATCCATCGAGGGAAGAACCAGCGAAGGCGATTTTCGCTGGTCCAACGATGCGGCGGTTTGCGTAGTGATGGCTTCGGGCGGCTATCCGGGAACGTTTGACTCCGGCAAAAAGATTATTGGCCTCGAGGATGCCGACGGTTGGAGGGATGTGAAGGTATTTCATGCCGGAACAACCAAACGCGAGGGCGGGTTCTACACCTCGGGAGGTCGAGTGTTAGGCGTTACCGCGCGTGCTCCCGACTTACCAGAGGCGGTTCGCCGTGCCTATGAGGCGGTTGGCTCCATCGGCTTCGAGGGGGCATATTACCGCAAGGACATTGCCGCCAGCGCATTGAAAAAATAGCAAATCAGATCACGCCGGGAGAGCCCGTGCGGCATCCCCGCACCGAAGGAACAGGGAATACTACACAATGACCAAACCGCTAGTCGCTATCGTCATGGGCAGCGATTCGGACCTCGAGATCATGCGTGAAGCCGCCAAGGCGCTTGAGGGATTCGACATTGCCTATGAGATTGATGTAACCTCCGCCCACCGTTCTCCAGACCGCACCGCTCAATTCGCCCGCACAGCCGCTGAGCGAGGCATTCGCGTGATCATAGCCGGCGCGGGGGGCGCGGCACATCTGGCCGGGGTCATCGCCGCGCACACAACCGTACCGGTAATCGGCGTGCCGATCCCGTCGGTCTTAAACGGCCTTGACTCGCTGCTCGCCACCGTGCAGATGCCCGCTGGCATCCCGGTCGCGACCGTCGCCATCGGAAAGGCGGGGGCAACCAATGCGGGTATTCTGGCTGCTCAGATCCTCGCCCTCGCCAATGCCGCCTTGGCAAAGAAGTTGGAGGCTCACAAGGAAAAGCTGGCTAACGGGGTGGACGAGAAATCCCGCAAGCTGAGGAGCATGCTGGGTATTTCCTAATCCTGTCGATCGTCCCGATCGTCCGCTGGCGATGGCAACCTGACCTGGAATTGTGTAGTCTGTAGGCGAGCAGTTCCCACCGAGAATCGCCGTCCCAGAACTTTGTTCAGGCGGTTCCGCCCTTCGTTAGTATGTATGATCGCGAACGAGGAGACGTCGGCCCGGAATGAAGCATTTTGTCGTCGCGATTTTTTCCCTGAGTGCGGTGTGCGCGATTAGTGCGAGCCGGCAGGCCGAAGCGCAGCTGCGCTGGCCGACGCCGAAGAAGCAACAAATGCACGTACGCCTGGTGGCATTAGCCTTGGCCGGTCCCAGATCTTCCTTCTTCACCACCCGGGAGGAGTTTGTCGCCGAAAGGGAAATCGGGCACGAGGAATGGAGCCTGATCAAGCTGGTGTACACGTTTCTGCCTTATCAGCCACGGCTTTCCGAATCAGGCCTCGATTATTCGGTGGTGCACGAATTTTCCGCATTGCGGGATAAGAATTGCGACGAAACGCTGGCCCAGATGTCGCGCGGGCCGGGTCAGGCTGAGGTCAATTTGAAGTATTCGGCCGAGTCTCCGACCAAAGACTTGGAGCGGCGCCGAACTCCTCTGCCGTGCTACGAAACTACCGCCGACGATTACAACAAGTCCGATCGCGAACCCATTTCCACCCCACCCCCTGCCAGCCTCAGCCGGCGCTGAGTGAGTGGGGCACTGGAAGGTCCCGGTCTGGACCGTCTACGGAAGCCTAGCCCTAGTCGACGCCAGCCTCTTTCGGAAAGGTAATGATTGCTGCCCGGGTGTTCGAACGGCAACCATGAGTTCTGCCAGCCGCCTTTTTCTTGTCCCATGAAGATGACGAGTTAGGTGGAACTGGGTCCCGGAATCAGAGTTGCTGCACCCAATCGGTCCGGGAAATCTTCTCTCGCAATCCATCCCCGCTTACGCACGAACTCGTCTTCCGATGGTTCGGATGTGGCTGCCCGGACCCCCAAACCTAATGGTTGCCCAGCTTCAGGAATGCGAGGGCGATTGGGCGAGCGAGACTCTCTGGTTTTTCAAAACCCCTGATCCGGAGCGCGCAGCCGGGCATCGATGGATAAGGGACGGCGCCCACGATCAAAAGGAATACTAACCCCAGCAACATGCAGTAGTCAGTCCGGGCTTCGTGCATGGTGGCCCAGAAGCCGGCTTTGGGGAGCATAGAGATTTTAGTAGTGGCGATGGCTACAGAGATGTCGATCAGTAGAGGTATCGATGCCAGTGGAGTCAGCAGCCCCATAATCAGCAGAACGCCGCACACAATCTCAACTACCCCCACAAATGGAGCGAAGAATTGGGCAGCCGGAATACCGATCTTTGCGAATCGGCCCACGCCGAGGGACTGCGGAAACAAAAATTTCTGAATGCCCTCCGACAGGAACACCCATCCCACCAGCAAGCGGATCAGTAAGGTAGCGGCCGGCGCAGGAGTTCTTTCTGTTCGCGATGGCTGCATTTCTGTGGAGAACGACGTGCCCTCAGGTTGTGACTTCCCGATCTTAACTCGCATTCTTCCAAGCCCGTCGACTATTTCCTCTAAGCATAGTCAGGTCCTTTCCCATTTCTCACGGTTTGATGGGGGGGCGGTTGTGTGAATTGCGCCAGATTGCTGTAGCCCAGCTCCGCGCTCGATAGCGCTCATTTTCTTTCCGCGCGGTTGCCGGGCTCAGGGTGGGAATCGAGAGGGATCGGTATGATACCTGGTTACGATTTCAGGGAGGTGGGCCCATGCTAAGTGCATGAACCAGTGTGGGACCGCTCTCGAAGCCAAACGATGAGGGGACGGATTCGACCGATCAAAAAGTTTACAGCCTATGGCCATTCAGTTCGGTCAAAATCCGTGCAACGATTTCATTTTCCTGCCGTCTATTTCCTAAATCGTACTTCGGCATCCGTTTCCCAAGGAGCACCCATGGACAAGATCAACCTTGCCGAGAAGTTTTCGCTCATTTCCGAATACTGGAAACCCTATATTGCGGGTGAACTGAATGGTCAACTGGTCAAGCTGGACAAACTTAAAGGCGAATTCCTGTGGCACCATCACGAGAACGAAGACGAGTTATTTTTGGTCGTGAAAGGCCGTTTTCGCATTGAATTTCGTGAGAAAGTGGTCTGGCTCGAGGAGGGAGAATTCATGATCGTTCCCCGCGGCATCGAGCATCGGCCGGTGGCAGATGAAGAGTGCTGGATTCTGCTATTCGAGCCGGCGTCAACCCTCAATACTGGCAATGTCGTGAACTCTAGGACTCTCCATGAACTCGAACGGGTATGAACGGCGGAGCCCTCGATACCTGCTCTAGGGGGTATTTCGTTTGGCCTGCAGCGCACTGGTTGCCACTCGAAAACCAACATACGCAAGTAGCATACTGAGGATAGTAACAATCACCGTGTAAGGCTTGGAAAGATAGGGTTCGCTGAGGAGCAGCACTATACCGGTCACGGATAGAGCCGCAAAGAACGATCCGATGATCACCCCGATCGCTACCAGAAACGAACGTTTCATGGCGCGCCCCGAATGGATATGATGTAGTCTGAAATACAGAGGTTATCCGCGAGAATAATTTCCGGTTCTCTCTGATAAAGTGACTTCATTCCAAGTAGCCCTGTGGCGCCCAGAATGTCAGCAAGCCGAGTATGATCGGAGCGTTCGCCCACATTCTGGTTGCCTACATGGTTTTGCTAATGCCATGGATTGGGCGATTCAAATACAGGAAGTTACAGGACTCGTTGGCGGCTGGCATTCCCGACGCTCGCCTGCGATTTTACCGCCTCAGCGTAGCGCAGCAGGCACTGCTGGTCGGTGTAGTTTTACTCTATGCGCGACTGGCGGCTTTGCCTTGGCATGCGCTGGGATTGGCGGCTCCATATTCTTGGACTGCGGCCCGCGACCTGCTGCTCACTTTTGCGATTGCCATTGGCTTGTCGATCCTGGTATTTCGCCGGACCGGTGACCGATTTTTGCGGCGGCTCCTCAAGATGGCGGGCGCCCTGATTCCGGCGATGGCCAGGGAGCGCGTTTGGTTCGCCGGCCTTAGCTTGGGTGCGGGCATCAGCGAAGAACTGCTCTTCCGCGGATTTCTGCTGTGGTACTTGAGTTTCTTTTTCCCACAGCTGAATCGTGTACAGCTAATCGTGCTTTCTTCCTTACTGTTTGGTTTTTGCCACGTCTACCAGGGCTGGATAGGCATCGTGGGAACAGGCATCCTGGGAGCCGTCTTTGCCTGGCTATACCTCTCCACCGCAAGTCTGTTGCTTCCCATGGCGATTCACGCCCTAGTGGACCTGCGCCTTCTGGCAATCCTCACGCCGGGACGAATCGAGTCTCTCCAGCCCCATCCACCTAAAGGAAACGGGCCCGATCTCGAACAAGCCGACCATTTGTTTCGCTCATGATGACAAGTCGCGTCCGAGGAGAGGTCTTTAAGGGGCGGTAATAGAAAGGGGCGGCGAGCCCCTTAAAGACGGGATTGAAAGCGCTGCCGGCTCTACGTCCCTTCCGACCACCCCGCTAAGTACTCGTCCTGCTCCGGAGTGAGGCGGTCGATTTTAATGCCCATCGATTCTAGTTTTAGCTTGGCCACGCGCTTATCGAGTTCATCCGGCACTTTGTAGACCGTTTTCTCGAGCCTGTTGGCGTTTTTCACCATGTACTCGACCGAGAGCGCTTGATCGGCAAAGCTCATGTCCATTACAGCCGCCGGGTGACCTTCGGCGGAGGCCAGATTGATGAGTCGGCCTTCACCGAGAAGGTTGATCTTGCGGCCATCTTTCAGCGAGTACTCTTCTACAAAGTTGCGCGTGGTGCGCTTGGATGAGGACATCTTCTCGAGCGCCGGAATATCAATTTCCACGTTGAAGTGTCCAGAGTTGGCGATGATGGCGTTGTTCTTCATCACGTCAAAGTGCTCCTTCGCGAGCACATTTTTGTTGCCGGTAACTGTGCAGAAGATGTCCCCCATTTTGGCAGCTTCCCTCATCGACATTACCCGGAAGCCATCCATGACAGCTTCCAGAGCCTTGGTGGGGTCAATTTCGGTGACGACCACCTGGGCGCCGGCGCCGCGAGCACGACTGGCAAGACCGCGCCCGCACCAGCCGTATCCGGCAACCACAAAAATCGAGCCGGCCAACAGGTAGTTGGTAGCGCGGATGATTCCATCAATCGTGGACTGGCCGGTGCCGTAGCGATTGTCAAACAAGTGCTTGGTATCGGCATCGTTGACGGCTAGGATCGGATAGCGCAGCACGCCACCCTTCGCCATCGCCCGAAGACGAATGACGCCGGTGGTGGTCTCTTCTGTGCCGCCGATCACGCTATCGAGCGCATCGGTGCGTTTGGTATGCAGGACGCTGACCAGGTCCGCACCGTCGTCCATCGTGATGTTGGGGCGATGGTCGATGGCAGCGAGAATATGGTTGTAATAGGTCTCGTGATCCTCGCCCTTGATGGCGAACACCGAGACGCCATAATCGCGCACTAGGCAGGCGGCAACGTCGTCCTGCGTGGAGAGCGGATTAGAGGCGCACAGCACGACATCCGCGCCACCATCGCGCAGACAAATGGCCAGGTTAGCCGTTTCGGCGGTGACATGCAGGCAGGCGGCGATACGCACGCCTT
>JBPYDQ010000743.1:0-2950 GCA_051986135.1 Terriglobales bacterium
TGGCCGCACCTATAGAGGGCGCGTCGACAGTATCGCTGGTGCCACCGGACCGCTTTTCAGTTTGCTTCCGCCCGAAAATGCCACGGGAAACTACGTGAAAATCGTGCAAAGAATTCCTGTAAAGATCATCCTCGAGCCCGGAGAAAACCGAGACCGTCAACTTCGGCCGGGCATGAATGTCGTGCCGAAAGTGTACCTGCGGTGAGTGAAGCTGCGCTGAGTGAAGCTGCGCTGACAGTCGACCTGGAGGTCTGGCGTCCGAAATACAATCCATGGCTGATCGCCGTGGTCGTGGCGCTCGCCGCGTTCATGGAGGTGCTCGATACAAGCATCGCCAACGTGGCGTTGCCCTATATGGCCGGGAACCTGGGCGCCAGCAACGACCAAAGCACCTGGGTACTGACGTCTTATCTGGTCTCGAACGCCATCATTCTGCCGATCAGCGGTTGGCTGGCGGGTACCTTGGGGCGGAAGCGCTTTTTCATGTCCTGCCTGGCCGTGTTTACCGTGAGTTCGCTGCTCTGCGGGTTGGCTCCGAGTCTCGGGCTTCTTCTTCTCTTCCGCGTGCTGCAGGGCGCGGGCGGGGGAGGACTGCAGCCCATGGCGCAGGCGATTCTCGCCGACACTTTTCCGCCGCAACAGCGAGGCTTGGCATTCGCCCTCTACGGTATTACCGCCATCATGGCACCAACAATCGGACCCACGCTGGGCGGTTGGATCACCTTCAACTATTCATGGCGATGGATTTTTTTCATCAACCTGCCTGTCGGCATTGCCACGTGGTTTCTTGTGCGCCGCTTTGTCGAGGATCCCCCCTACCTCAGCCGTCTCAAGGCAGCCGGGGTGAAGCTGGATTACATTGGCATCGCGTTGCTAGTCTTCGGTATCGGGGCGTTGCAGGTTCTGCTCGACAGGGGGCAGGAGGATGACTGGTTTGGATCGCCCTTCATCACCACGCTCGCCGTCGTGGCCACGGTATGCCTGATTTCGCTGGTGATCTGGGAGTGGTTCCAGAAGTCGCCCATCATCGATGTTCAAATGTTCAGGAGTTTCAATTTCGCGTCTTCCAACCTGATGATGTTCATGCTGGGCATCATGTTGTTTAGCAGCCTGGTTTTGATGCCGCAGTTCCTCCAGACGCTCCTGGGGTATACGTCACAGCTGGCCGGACTGGCGCTTTCGGCTGGCGGCCTTGTTTTGCTCTTGGAGATGCCCATCATGGGGCAGCTCACAACCAAGATTCAGGCGAGACACCTCATCGCCTGCGGCTGGTTGTGCCTCGCCGTTGCCATGTTCTACTCGACAAAACGGATTGACCTGCAAATCAGCTTCAATGCCGCAACCTTGTTGCGCATCGCCCAGGTTATCGGCTTGGGTTTCCTGTTTGTACCGATCACGCTAGTGGCTTACATCGGAATCGCACCCGAAAAAAATAATGCAGTCGCTGGTATCATCAATTTCATGCGTAATATGGGTAGTAGTGTGGGAACCTCCATGGTCACCACCCTGATTGCGCGGCGCTCCCAGTTCCACCAGGAGATTTTGGGCAATTACGTGCGCGAGGGGAGTCAGAATTTCCAGAACCTCGTCAACGGTCTGGCGCAGCGCTTGGCGAATTCCGGCCTGAGCGCGCCCGACGCGCAAAAACATGCCTATGCCCAGATTTATCAGCTCGTCCAGGCGCAAGCCGCGACCTTGGCCTACGTAGATACGTTTATGGTCCTGGCGGTTGGTTCAGCCATCATGTTCTTTCTCGCCTTTGCTTTGAAGAAGAACACACCGGGCGCCGGTGCTGAGCTGGCAGCAGGTTGAGTCCGGCTGTAGGTAAACGCGGATGATCAAAATTATCACGGTGGAACGGGAATATGGATCGGGCGGCGGCGAAGTCGCCCAACTCCTCTCGGAGCGCCTTGGATGGAAGCTTTGGGACGATTTGTTGACCGAGGAGATCGCGCGGCTCGCGAATTGTCCCAAGGCTGTCGTCGAAGTGCGGGAGGAGCGAAACGATCCTCTCTATTACCGGCTGTTCAAGTCATTTTTGCGCGGAAGTTATGAAGGCAGCATCAATGCTTATAAGCTGAAGCTCGTGGACAGCGAGACCATCCTGAAGATGACGGAGCGCGTCGTCCGGCATGCGGCAGGCAAAGGAAACTGCGTTATCGTTGGCCGAGGATCACAGCATTTTCTCGAGGATAACCCGGAGACGTTACGTGTGTTTCTCTATGCTGCGCGGGAAGACAAGATTCGGCGCATTATGGCTGGCGGCAAGACTGAAAGCGAAGCGCAGGAGCTAGTGGACACGGTCGATCGCGATCGCATAGATTTTATTCAACGCTATTTCGATGTTGAATGGCCTACTCGGTCCCTCTATCACGTCATGCTGAACACTTCGGTTGGCGAGGAAGTCGTGGTCCAAACGATTCTCCAGTTCATGAAGACGATGGAATCGAGAGGTTGACCTCGGGGGGTTGAATACCCAGACCTCGCGGTTTTCCCCTGCGGTTTATCGAAGTGCGTTGTTCACAATCTGTTGCGCTTCGCCTACGACCGCGTTCAGATGCGCCGCGCTCTCGAAGCTCTCCGCGTAAATCTTGTAGATGTTCTCCGTACCGGAAGGCCGCGCGGCGAACCAGCCGCTGCGCGCAACCACTTTCAACCCTCCGATGGGTTCTCCGTTGCCGGGAGCGGTCGTTAGCTTTTGCAGGATGGGCTCGCCCGCAAGGTCGGACTCCTTTACGTCCGAGGGAGAGAGCTTTTGCAGTTTGGCCTTTTGCTCCGGCGTGGCTTTCGCATCAATACGCGTGTAGTACGGCATGCCAAATTCGGAAACCATTTCCTTGAAATGTTCGCCGGGGTCCTTACCCGTAACCGCTGTGATTTCTGCCGCCAGCAAATCCATGATGGGGCCGTCCTTATCGGTGGTCCAGACGGTGCCATCGAACCGTAGGAA
>JBPYDQ010000744.1:0-4426 GCA_051986135.1 Terriglobales bacterium
GCCTCCCGCCACGATACCAACGGCGGCCCCGAGCAGAGCGAACACGCCCTTCATAGCATCACGCCGATTCGTCGCCACGACTCTCTCCTGCAGGCTGGAATTATTCTTGGCTTATTGCAACGATGTCGGGTATTAGGCGGTATGGAAGGACTAGCGTCAATAGTTCGTTAGTACCAGACCGCGCGTCACGAGTGAATTTCTACATGCGGCCGAAACCAGTAATTTTGCTATTCATCCTGCCGTGGATACTCAAGAAGAGGAGAATGACGATCACATCGAAATGAGGAACAGTGCTGGTTTGCAGGTCGTGGTTGTCACGCTTGCTACTCTGACTGATCCTTATAGTCACTCCGAGGAAAGCTTTAGCTAAAGAGAGATATTCACAGCCGCCGTAGCCGCCGCGGCTGTGGAAATGTGAAAAGTTTGGGCTTGCCGACCGGCTACACTGTCGGCGGCAGGCGTTCCGAGGTCATGAATAACTGGTCCTAACACTCGATGTTCATAGCTAGATTTTCAGCCGCGGGATGCAGCCTTTGTTGCGACGAATACTCAGATAGAGTCAGGCTCGCGCTATGACTTGCTATACTCAAGCCCAGCGAGCCAACTTCGTCCTCAACAGCGACACAGATCGTGGTCGTGCAGAACTGGTTCGAGGAATTGAAGCGCCGCGTGCCAACCGGAAAATGAACGCATGATCGGTCAGACCATTTCGCACTACCGAGGGAGGAATTTCTCCATGATTACGCGGCGGCGTTTATTTCAGCAGACAACGGCACTGGCCGCGGTAACGGCGCTTGATAAGGCTTGGAAGCCACAGACAGAACTCCCTATGCCAGCTTCTGCTCTAATGTTCCCGGACTTTAAAGCTACGAGAGTGCAAACAACGGGAGCGACCATCAATGTAGTCTCCGGCGGCCAGGGGTCGCCAGTGCTTCTCCTGCATGGCCATCCACAGACGCATGTGCTGTGGCATAAGGTCGCGCCTCGACTGGCCGCGGAGTTTTCCTTAGTCGTTGCCGACCTGCGTGGGTACGGCGATAGTAGCAAGCCAGTCGATGGCGAAAACCACTCCAACTACTCAAAGCGCGCCATGGCCCTTGACCAAGTAGAAGTGATGCGCCATTTCGGATTCCAGAAGTTCGCCGTAGTGGGGCATGACCGAGGAGGGCGGGTGGCACACCGCATGGCGCTCGATCATCCTGATCGTGTCACCAAACTTTCTGTGCTGGATATCGTGCCTACGCATAAGGTGTACCACAGCGTGAGCAAGGATCTTGCTACGGCTTACTATCATTGGTTTTTTCTAATCCAGCCTGCGCCATTCCCAGAAACGCTAATCGGCAACAGCGCGGAATTCTTCTTAAAGCACACTTTCGAGCCTCTAATGCCGAACGCGGTGACACCTGAAGCGTTCGCTGAGTACGTGCGCTGCTTCCGGAACCCCGCAACAATTCATGCATCCTGCGAAGATTACCGGGCTGGTGCTTCGATCGATCTAGACCACGACGAGGCCGACTTGAACCGCAAGATTACCTGCCCACTAATGGCGTTGTGGGCGGAGCGCGGAGCTATGAACAGGCTATTTGATGTATTGGCCACTTGGCGGGAGAGGGCCGTAAACGTGAAGGGCAAGCGTTTGCCTGGAGGGCACTTCCTGCCCGAGGAGTCGCCGGACGAAACAGTCTCCGAATTGCGAGCATTTCTGCATTCCTAACAGGAGTCGAGGCATCCGCAGACTGCAATGATAGGCCAAACCATCTCGCACTACCGTATCTCGGAGAAGCTAGGTGGCGGCGGCATGGGTGTGGTGTATGAGGCCGAGGATCTCAAGCTCGGTCGCCACGTCGCCTTGAAGTTTCTTCCTGAGGAACTGGCTAATGATCCGCAAGCCCTCGAGAGATTCAAGCGTGAAGCCCGAGCTGCGTCCGCTCTCAATCATCCGAACATCTGCACGATTCATGAGATTGACGAGGCCGATGGCCGTTCCTTCATTGCCATGGAATTGCTAGAAGGGCAGACGCTCAAGCACCGACTCAGCGGAAAGCCATTCCCAATAGAGCAACTGTTGGAGTTGGGGACAGAAATTGCGGATGCCCTTGATGCCGCCCACGCGAAGGGGATCGTCCACCGTGACATTAAGCCCGCCAATATTTTCGTAACAGATCGCGGACATGCCAAGATTCTGGACTTCGGCTTGGCCAAGGTAGAACGGAAAGAGCGGAAGGCTGAGGGCGTCGGCCCCTCGCAACTGCCGACCGTCTCCCAGGAGGACCTGACGAGTCCGGGCACGGCGGTGGGTACGGTGGCCTATATGTCGCCAGAGCAGGCACGAGGGGAGGAATTGGACGCTCGAACGGACCTGTTTTCTTTCGGTGTTGTTCTATACGAGATGGCCACTGGCAAGCTGCCGTTTGCAGGGAACACTACGGCGGTCATCTTCAATGCGATTCTGAGTAAAGCGCCCACACAGCCGACGCGATTGAATCCAGAACTGCCTCCAAGGCTCGAAGAAATCATTAACAAGGCTTTGGAGAAGGATCGCAATCTGCGTTATCAGAGTGCGGCAGATTTGAGAACCGATGTGGTCCGGCTCAAACGTGATACGGATTCGGGCCGAACGGCGGTGAGCCAGGTCGTCCCTGCCGTTACAGCGCAGCCATGGTGGCGAAGCAAGGGGATGCTCGGAATTGCGGCGGTCGCCCTAGCTGCAATTCTGGCAGGTGCAGCCTGGTTCTACCGATCTAGGGGAGGCGGCGGCGAGGCGATTGATTCCGTGGCGGTGCTGCCTTTCGTTAATGCCAGCGGCGATCCTAACAGCGAATATCTTAGCGACGGAATCACCGAAAGCCTCATCAATAGCTTGTCGCAGTTGCCCCATCTCCGCGTCATGTCGCGAGATTCGGCGTTTATGTTTAAGGGTAAAGATACTGACGCCCAGGCGGTGGGGCGGCAGCTTGGTGTTCGGGCTGTATTCAAGGGCCGAGTCATGCAGCGCGGAGATGATTTGGAGATCAGCGCCGAATTGGTGGACGCTCGCGATGACAGTCACATCTGGGGTGATCAATACAGTCGCAAGGCCGCCGACCTCGTTGCCCTGCAAGCGAACCTCGCCAAGGAAATGACGGTCGCCCTACGCATGCGCCTGTCGGGGGAAGACGAGAATCGCTTGCTCAAAAACTACACCGCGAATCCCGAGGCTTATGAGGATTATTTGCAAGGGCGCTTCTGGTTTAACAAGGAATTTGCAACTGAGGAGGGATTGAACAAGTCCATCGAATATTTTCACCGAGCCATCGTGAAAGATCCTGATTATGCTTTGGCTTATTCCGGCTTGGCCGATAGTTACACATTACTCGCCATTTATGGTCCTCCAAAGGAAGCTTTTCCCAATGCGAAGCAAGCCGCCTTGAAAGCCCTGGCTTTGGATGGACAACTATCCGAAGCGCATGCCGCACTTGGCATGATCGCCTACATATACGATTGGGATTGGGCAACCGCCGAAAATGAGTCGAAACAGGCGATTGAACTCAATCCAAACTCGTCTTATGCCCACACGCAGTATAGTTCCTACTTGGCGGCGGTAGGACGCCTAGGGGAAGAGGTCGAAGAAAGCAAGCGGGCTTTACAGCTTGATCCGCTGTCGTTGGTGGCAAATGAGGACTTAACATCGAGCTTCAACGACGCGCGCCGGTACGATGAAGCCATCGAGCAGGGTCGTCGCACTGTCGCGCTGGACTCCAATTTTGCCGCAGGTCACCTTCGGCTCGGGCAGGCTTACGTTGGGAAAAAACAGTATGAGTTGGGCATCGCGGAAATGAAGAGGTATGCAACCCTCAGTAAAAACAACCATGCGAGCCTGGCCAATATAGGAAGCGCGTACGCAGCGGCGGGCAGACGTGCAGATGCGCAAAAGGCACTGGATCAATTGATGGAGCTATCGAAGACAAAGTATGTTCCAGCGTTCGACATGGGCAAAATCTTTGCGGCTCTTGGCCAAAAGGACAAGGCGTTCGAGTGGTTGGAAAGATCTTACGACGAGCACTCTGTGCTGTTAAGTTTTGTCAAAGTGATACCAGATTTCGACTCGCTGCGCTCAGACCCGCGCTTCACCGACCTGCTCCGGCGCATGAATTTGCAGCAGTAAGATCGCAGCCGTCTCATGAGAGAGGCCCGAAAGGCCCGTTAGAGGGCCATCGCCCTCGCGTGTCAACAAACTGAGGCATCCGCATGGTGATAGAATTCGTCCCATGCATAGCCAATTCCGCTCGCGCCTTGTTTTCGTTGCTTTACTCACCTTCTCGGCATTCAGCCAGACCAAAATTTCCTCTGCCGCTTCGAAGATAATATCGACGCCGGCGTCAGCCACCTCAACGGATGCGGCTGCGGAAGTGCTGGCATTCGAAAGAGCGATGGAAGCGGCAGTCGT
>JBPYDQ010000745.1:0-4273 GCA_051986135.1 Terriglobales bacterium
GTCTAGTTTAGCCCACGAATTGCCGCGCTTCAGGAAATTGCAGGCTTCTTTCGCGAGTTCGAGCCAGTCAGGAGCGCTCTCGGCAGCGACAAACCACTCTTTCATGATGCGGCCGTGGCAGGCGTCGAACCGTGTGCCGGCCCCCGCGCTCACCAGTGCGTCCACTCGGTTCCTCGGAAGCTTCGCGACAAATTGCCTCCGCCCGAACATGGCCAAGATCTTTCCGTTCACCTTCAAGCCGTGGGAGGACATCATCTTGCCTTCAGGCATTCGCCCTGCTCACGGTCGAAGTTCGCCGGTAGTGACGACGCGCTTTGGCGCGATTACCGCAATCTGCCATACTGCACCACCTGCGCCGGAACCCCTGTGAACGATCTTGGGAAAAGCCAGCCGCAATCTTCGTCACGCGTCCGCCCGCCGCCGCCAACCTCAAATGGCGAGGTATTCAGTGAAGGAAAACCGTTCATGCAGAAGACGCTTCCACCAGATTTTGCCCAGAGTGCCGGTTATGGGCGTTCTGGTCAATCTTTGCGATGATGTATTCACTGGGAAACTTGAAGTGGCTGTGTCTAATTGTTTGGCTCGCCCTCGGCCAAGTGATCTACTTGGTATAGCGTGGCTGACATAGTTTCAAGTGCAGAAGCTTCATCGGAGCACATAGGAGTGACGGGTGTGATCTGAGATGAATTTTTCGCTCGTGTTCTGGTGAATCGGGACTATAAGGCGGTCTGCCACTCTACTGAAAGGGGTAGTTTGTGAGCGTTTCCCGTCTGCAAAACGTACGCGGGATCAGCGTGGATCGTATCGGTGATGCTGCCGACCGTGTCCATGACCCTGAGATTCTCCGCCTGGAAAATATGGACACCGATATTCCGCCTCCTCGTGCTGCTGTCCTCGCTACTCACCGAGCGGTTGAGATCGACGCCTGCAATAGCTATCTGCCATTCGTCGGCCACCAGGCTCTGCGAGCGGCTGCTGCACATCACGTCAGCCAGCTTAGCGGCGTGACTTACAACTGGCAGACGCAATGTATCGTCTCGGCTGGCGGTCTCAATGGGATTCTGAACACCCTATTTGCTCTGGTAGATCCGGGGGATGAAGTGATTTTGAACGATCCTATCTATGTAGGCCTGCTCAACCGCGTGCATCTCGCCGGAGGTGTGCCCAAGCTTGCTGCTCTGATTCCGGAACAGTCGGGCTGGAGACTCGATCATGACGCGTTTCGTAAAGCCTTTTCGCGCCGCACTCGTATCGTGCTCATGGTGAATCCCTCGTTTCCCACTGGCGCGGTAATGACCAGAGAGGATTGGAAGTTCATATGCAATCTGTGTCGCGAGAAGGACGCCTGGCTGCTTTACGATGCTGCCCTTGAACGCATACTCTTCGATGGTCACGACTACTTCCAGCCAGCCAGCCTCGAAGGCATGGTGGAGCGGACCATCACGGTTGGGGCGGTGAGCAAAGAGTATCGCATGATCGGGTGGCGGGTGGGCTGGGTAGTCGGACCTGCTTCGGTAATTAGGGACATCGCACAGGTCAGCATTTCAAACGTTGTTTGCCAGGTTGGCATTGCCATGCCGGGTGCCACGGCGGCCCTAACCACTCCAGATGACGGTTTGACGGCTGCGGTAGCAGAGTGGCAAAGCCGGAGGGATGCGCTACTGGAGGAATTGGCAGACCTGCCGATAGTGCGTCCTGGCGGCGGTTGGTCGCTCTTGCTGAATGTCGAGAACCTCGGATTCGATGCCGAATCGGCGTCCAGCCTGCTGTTAAAAAAAGGAAAAATAGCAGCGACTCCCATGCAGAACTGGGGGAGCGATCGCGCCTCGGCCTATTTAAGACTGGTGTATGCAAATGAACCGGTTCAACGGCTCCGCGGTGTACGAGAGCGCATTCGCGTGGCTTGGAAGATATGAAGCCCGTCTGCGCAATACAGAAGATCAGCTTCGCTTCCAAGCCCGTCAAGCAGAGAAGACGAAGGCGGGGGAAAACGCCATGATCTTGCGCATCTGGAAGGGTCAAAAGTGCGCCCAGAAGGCAGGCAAATACCCGCAACATCGAAAGCAGAGGGTTTTCCCGAAGCTGCGAAACGTCGAGGGCTGCAGTGAGGCTTACCTGTTGCCTTACCCGATCAACGCAGGGGTGGAGTTTGTTGTACTTAGCCTTTGGGATTCGATGCCAGCAGTCCATGGATTTGCGGGGGACGATCCCATCAGAGGGCCGGGGAGACCGAGGCGCGATCGATCTGGAGCGGGTTCGATGATTTGTGACGGGCGTTGAAGGCATTCATCGAGTTGAAAACAAAAGAGTGAGAAAAAATAATTCCGGGAGCCCCAAACCACGCGCATAGATGCTGCGGGTCTTATCGATCTTGCCGACGATTAGTACGACGCGGCCGCGACAGACAAGCGCAGCGCCGTTGGGCTGATATCCGAGCTGCATTTCGGCCTGAATGAAGTGAAACGCACGACTGCACTACATCACATTGCTCGGGGCGGACATCTCGAGACAGTCAAGCTGCTCGTCGAGCTTGCTGCGGACCCACTCATCTCCGATGCCGAGCACAATGCAACTCCTCTTGGCTGGGCGAGGTACCACGATCAAGCTACGGTGGCGGAGTTTCTCGAACGCTTCGAGCCTAAACCGCCCAGATAGACGGCTAGGTCCAATCCGTTATCTATGGCCCGCGAGCGAACAAAGCGCACAGACTGTGGCCTGGGCGCCTTACTTCACACAGTGCCACTAGGAGCACGACCCGGGTCGGCGCAAGAGCGTGCTCCCGCGTAACCTATAATGGTGACGATTACCGTGACCTCCGTCCGCATATGTGGAAATTTGTCGAAGCCGTCCTGCGAATTGGGACGACGCTTCGCCATTAAATCCAACGAGGCCCAAGCGTCATGAATGCTCAGAGACTCTCATCATCCGCAGTTGGAATTCTCATCACGCTGTTGACAGCGGCTGCGTTTGCGCAACAAGAAAAGCCGAAGACGTATTCTTCGTCGAGCGCGCCCGAATCCGTGAAACCGTTCCTCGGAAGATGGGACCTGACCCTGAAAGCGCCCGACCGTGAATATCCTTCGTGGTTGGAGGTATCGCTGGAGGGCGATCAGTTGAAAGCTCAGATGGTCGGTCGATGGGGAAATGCACGCCCGCTGCCCAAAGTCGAACTTGCTACCGGCCAGCTGACGTTCGTCTCGCCAAAGGAAGAAGAGGCTAGCAAAGAAGATTTGGTGTTTGAAGGGAAGCTGAAAGGCAATCATCTGGTTGGGAAAGTGAATGGACCAGACGGTACTCAATGGACCTGGATTGGCCAGCGAGCGCCGTCGCTCGCCAGATCTAGTACTCCGCGATGGGGAAGTCCACGGCAGTTGTTCGATGGGAAAGATCTGAGCGGGTGGAGGCCGGACAAAGAAAACCCGACTGCTCGATGGAAGGTTGAAGATGGAGGGCTGGTGAGTCCCGAGCATGGACCCGAGCTTATCAATGGTTCGAAGTTCGGTGATTTTAAATTACACATTGAGTTCAACTGCGGGAAGGGAGCGAACAGCGGAATCTACCTGCGCGGACGGTACGAAGTACAGGTTGAAGATAACTCGATTCAGGAGCCGCCAAGCCATCACACCGGCGGAATCTATGGCTTCGTTGCGCCTTCGCCGGAGATACCACGCAATCCCGGGGAGTGGCAGAGCTTCGACATCACCTTAGTGGGCCGCACGGTAACCGTGGTACAAGATGGACGCACCATCATCGATCACCAGGAAATTCCCGGCATCACCGGTGGCGCGCTTGACAGCCACGAAGGCTTGCCCGGGCCGATCTACCTGCAAGGCAGTGAAGATGGACATGTGACTTACCGGAATATTGTGCTTACCCCAGCGAAGGAGTAAAGCTAATAGCGATTTCTGTCGGGCCTAGGAAGATTGCGTCACGAGCACGTGTGGTTGCGCAGTGTTTTCTGAGTAAGCTGCTGTGTTCTGAGTGCCTGTCCAAATGTTTGCCTGCGAGCGCATGTGCGTAACCGCAATCGTGTATCACTCGGGCCGATCAAATGCGGGAGTTTTTGTTGAAGGAGGCGCGTCTTCCCCAGTATCCCCATCTGCGGCGACGCTTGGTTGAGCTTGAACGAGCTGCGGTGTCCGGGAAAATTTGCCCCTGCCTATGCGAGACAAAGCCAGGTGTGGTTGCACGGGAGCCTTATCTAGAGCACACAACTGTTTCCCGTTGAATGAAGAAGCCGATGCGCCTGTTGCCGGATCAATCAGTCCGAAAA
>JBPYDQ010000746.1:0-4673 GCA_051986135.1 Terriglobales bacterium
CAAAACCCGTACGATACTCCGCCTTGCAAATCGGGCAATAACGCATATCTCGCGTCTCCGCAGGCTGGATTTGGAGCTCATTGCACTTTCTCTGCGTCGCGGCACGGAATTTCGAGCGCCACAAAAGCACTGATAGATGGACGGTGATCGCGTAAATCACGAATTGTTGCCGCAAGCGCTCGTCAAGCACCTTCGTCTTCGTGAAATTAAGGGACCATAACTTCCACAGTCTGAGAAACAGCAGGCGTAGAAAGAGCCACTACTAAAAATAAGCGCCCTCCACATTCCCATAACTTGCTCCCTTTCATTCGTCCATAAGAACGGAATAGATTTTCGACGCCACCGCACAGCATCCAGAAAGACGTTGTGTCGGACGCAGGAACGACCGGCATGTTGACCTGCGTGATTTTTTTGATTCAGATGCCACAGCCCAACCCGAATAATTGTGCGCGGGCAAGCATACGAATCTGCGCCCTCTTCGGAGGGCAAGAAGGAATTAAAGCCAGTTATAACGTTAGCTGGACCTGTCAGAAGTGACAGGCAATCATTCGCCGAATTAACTTTTATTTAGTTAGCTAACGGGTAAACATCGCGCTGGGGCAGATTTCAGTGTCCGCTTGCGAACAACGTGCCTGGAGTGATGACCTATAACAAGTGCCACGGTCCAGTCGACCGTCCAAAAGCATCTGCTTAACATTCCAGCTAATGGCCACACCATCTCAACCCGTGGGCCAGATGATTTCTCATTACCGCGTCCTCCGTAAGATTGGGGGTGGCGTGTCCTTCGCCAAAACTCCAGCCGGCTTTAGAATCACCAAGATACGGAGGAGGCTTCGTAACATGTTACATGGATGCATTCAGGCGGCGTATGCAATTATTGCGGACCACAGAGGGACAGGGGAAATAGTTCGGGCAATCTACCACAGATGCTGTAATGTCCCTAAATGAATTTTGTTTAACGGCCGCCATGCAAAACGAAGAAAAGCGGCGCCCGCAAAGAAGGCGCCGCCGAACGGAGTTTGAGCTCGAGAGTTAGAAAAGAATTTTCAACGAGTATTGCATCTGCCGTTCGTTGCTGGCGGTGCTGGTGTATGTGCCGAAAGCCGGGGACGTCAAAGTATTGATGAAGCCCGAGAAGTTAGGATGATTGAAGACATTGTAGACCTCCCAGCGGAACTGCAGGTTCAGTTTCTCGGTGATCTTGGTGTCCTTGAGAAGGCCGGCATCATAATCCGCGAAATCGGCCAGGCGCAGGAGATTGCGCGAACTGGTGCCGAGATTGCCGAGGAAGGGCTGGGTCAGAGCAAAGCCGCTGGTGTTGGTGCACGGAACTGTGATGGTCGCCGGGGGTGGGTTCGGATTGGTAATGGTCTGCGAGCCTATACCACGGGCGCAGGGAGCAGGAATTGCAGCGGCAGCGGGACTTCCTATGGGAGCAGGGTGCAGCTGACGCGGATCGCCGTTGGCGTACACGCTCTGGAGGTTCAGAACGTTTCCGTGCAGCGCCTGGTCGGCCGTGAGTCCGCCTCGTGAACCGGAAAGGATAGTTGCGGGCAGACCGGTCTGGAATGAAAAGATGCCGCTGACGGCCCAACCATGAAGGAATTTTCGGGCTGTGCCCTGGAAATGATTGGTGAACGGGAGCTCGTAAACGTGGTCGAAAACAAAGCGATGCCGTATGTCAAATTCTGAACTGGCGCGATTCCCGCGCAAGTTGTTGGGGTCCTGGACCGTGGGTGAATCATTGATGAGAACGTTGAGCGCGTCAGAGACATCGTCGATAGAGTGGCCATAGGAATAGGAACCCTGCACGGATAGCCCGTGACTCGGCTGCTTGACGACCACAACCTGGAGCCCTTGGTAATTAGAGGTGCCAAGACTCTCGACTTCGGTCACGGTATTAAAGCGGTGGTCAAGACGGATGTTGGTGAGGGTGCCGCTGGCGTTACCGTTCTCGTGACCAAAAGCAGCTTGGAATTGGCTTAAACGAGCCTGCTCGTCGGCCAAGCTGGTAGCAGGCGCCGGGCGATTGGCCGCCGGAATCAGGTTCACCGGCAGCGAAACCTGCAGGTCCTCGCCCCAAATACCCACGTAGCTAGCTTTGATGACGTAGTCTTTGGAGATTTGATATTCGACGCCGAAGTCAGACTGCTTAGCGAGCGGATTTTTGAGGTGCTGGTTCACTGCGGAGAAACTGCCAAAATTGACCTGCGTTGCTGGGAACGTGCCGATGGCTGCCTTCGCAGCGGCTTGCGCGGCAGCAGTGCCAGCAACAACGTTTGCGTAGGAATTGGCGCCTGTGAAATTGGCCTTTCCGCTAATCGTAAGCGAGGGAATGAAAGGTGGCGCGAAGCGAAGGTTGGTAATCGGGTTTTGATAGATGAAATCGTAGGCCCAACCGTAACCGCCGCGGAATACGAGCTTGCCATGGTGCGGGTTCCAAGCGGCGCCGACGCGGGGAGCCCAGTTGTAGTTGCGCTGGAAAGCAGTTCCGCCGAGGTCCACTCCGCCCAAGGGCCCGGTGCCGCCGCCACCGAGCGGTTGGATATTATTGGGATCGATGTTGGAAAGGATGTTGTGGACTTCGGAGGCACCGCCAGCGGATTCAAGGCGCACGCCGAGATTCACGGTAAGGCTATTGGTTATGCGGAAGTCGTCCTGCCCGAAGCCAAACACGTCGGTATTGCGATTGCCGCGGACGGAGTTGCCGACGTTCTCTGTAAAAACAGAAGGGGCCCCGTTTTGAAAGTCTGCCACGCTGCCGAAACTGAAGCTACCGCGGAAGTTGGAATCGAAGAAACTGTTCTGCTGGTAGCGGAAAGCGTCAGCGCCGAATTTGAAGCCGTGGCGGCCGCGTGACCAGGATAAGGTGTCGCTGTACTCGAAATTGTTCTCGGTGCGGCCCTGCGGGATGATACTAGCTTCTCCCATGGCGGCCAAGCCGGAAATTTGTATGAGGGGAGCAAGAGGGGGCTTAAGAGTAGTAAAGGGTAGGAAGATTGGTTTGGTGCGGCTGAAGGTAAAGCGAGCCTGATTCACGATGGCAGGCGTGAAAATATGCGTCTCGCCGAGGTTATAGGTGCGAGCGGTGTTCGTAACGTTGGCACCATAGTTTGGAAGGCTGGTGCCGACGAAGACAAGGCCGGGGCGGACCTGCGATATCGGGGACGTGCCATAGCGAGAGGTGAGAACGTCTTTACCGCCGCGCCAAGATTCATCGACCCGCAATCCCCAGGAATAAGTGTCTGTGGCGTTCGGCGCAGAGTTGCTTAGCGAGCCGGTGGTAGAACTCGGAGCCCCCACTGCCTGGAAGAGAGCCTGTGAGGTAGGATCGGTAATTGCAGCGGCTTGGGCCGGCGTTAGAACCGTCGCCGTGCTCGTGCTCCCCGCACCGCGAATCTTGTTTCCCTCATAATGGCCGAAAACAAAAAGATGGTCTTTGACGACGGGACCTCCACCCGCGAAGCCCCAGAGGTTGTTGACGACGGGTGTCACCGTATTGTTCGTGTTGAAGAAATCGCGCGCGTTCCCGGCGGCGTCCTGGTGAAATTCGTAGACGGACCCGTGGTATTGGTTCGTGCCGGTCTTAGTGATGAGTTGGAGCTGAGCGCCGGAGTTGCGGCCGAATTCCGCCGAGAAATTGTCGCTGATCAGCTTGAATTCCTGCACCTCGTCGAGGCTGAAGGTGCCCAGGCCAGCGCCGCCCGTAGTGGAAATGTCACTGGCAACGGCATTGTCAATCGTGATGTTGTTGGCGCGGCCACGCTGCCCGTTGGCGTTAAAGCTGCCAGAGCCCAGAAAAGGGTTGTCCTTGCTGACGGGAGTAATTCCTGGAGCGAGAGTAGCGAAGGCCAGAGGATCGCGATTTATGATCGGCAGGTCTTTGATGTCTTGCTCTGCGATCGAGGTACTAATCTGAGAATTGGCCGTGTCCAGGAAGGCTTCGGCGCCGGCCTCGACCGTCACGACCTGGGTCACTTTGCCAATTTGCATGGTAAAGTTCAAGCGAGTGACTTCACCGCTGCGGATTACGACCTGAGTCTTAGAGGCGGTAAAGCCCTGCTTTTCGATCGTGAGTTCATACGTACCGATATCCAACTGCTGCGCGGAGAATTCTCCCTGAGAAGTTGTGGCGACGCTGCGTGTGACGTCAGTTCCAATATTCTTGATCGTGACGGTGGCGCCGGAAACCGGCAGGCCATTGGGGTCGAGCACGGTTCCCTGAAGGTCCCCAGTAAGCACAGCCAGGGCCGGCAGGACGAGGACTAGAGCGAAAGTGAAAAGGAACGCCAGAGACCGGAAAAGCCTAAGATGCATTGGAAGAATCCTCCGTATTTATGAACCCATTGCAAAGCGCTCCGATGGCGCACGAACCTTGCATTTGGAGCACTGGCGAAGCACAAACCGCCGGAAGCCTGCCGCCACGAATTGGATGCCAAGACAGACCCGACCTTGGGGCGAAATGACCCAAATCAAACTCCAATTAAGGCAGCGTCAGACTGGGCGGCTTAGGGCACAATGGGTGCCAACTTCGGCGGGGAGCTATAGACGAGTTCTAACTAATCTGTTTTTATTTGGCTTAGAGGTTGATGTCTGTGACGTGGAACCTGCCGAAGGTCATTGCTTATCCGGGAACTTGTATAAAGAGAATCTAAAACTCTCCGTTATTTTGT
>JBPYDQ010000747.1:0-36585 GCA_051986135.1 Terriglobales bacterium
GCGAGGGGCGGCATGGGGCGAACGGTATGAAGCCCACGACCTTGAGTTAAAGGAACGAGTTGGTCTAACGACCATTCTCTTGAGACTTTCGAAAATTCGAATGCAGTTGCTCGGGTTCGGCGTGAAGTTGAGCTTATCCGGAAAGTGACTCTTGCCGAATCTGCGCCTTCTTTTGCCATGAGGAGCAGATCGAAGGAAACACAAAACCGGGAACGTTTTCTCGTCAGCATGAGTTACATGCTGAACTCTGCAAGGCAGCCTTGTGGCCGGAGGCGACAGGTTTTTAGCATGATTGCCCGCAGGATGACCGGGACCGACCTAGATGACCGAGACCGACCTACTCGAATCCTTGCTCTTCTTTGCCCAGCGTAATCGGCGCCAGATTAGCTCGGCGGAGTTGCTGGTTAAACTGTGGCAGCTTCACCTGCTTAAATTCGGCCCATTCGCGAATACAGGCATCGACTTGTTGACTCGACTGCTGGTAAACGGAGACCGCCTGCGTGGGAACGGGGCGATCGCCACTCTCGACGACATGCAGGGCGGAGGCTAAACCGTTGTAGGCATCTCGCAGGCCGGGACCTTGTTGCGGCGACCTTTCTATGGTGGCAACGATCTTGTTCACGGAGGACTCGACTTCCGTTAGGGCCGACTTAAACTGTGCGGCTTGTCCGGCAGGCTCTTGCAGCACACCCGCAAGCCGCTTTTGAAGCGAGCTTATCTCGGCCAACGCGCGGCGCGCCTCCAGGGTCTTGGAAAATATTTCTTTACCCAGTTGGAACTGCTCGGCCAGCACCTCGGGAGTGGCCGGCGAGCGCGGATCCATGACGAGATCGAGCGTTTGACTCTGGGAATGTCCGTCCACAGTGAGCCGAATCTGATAGCTGCCCGGTACTACTCTTGGTCCATTCGGGCTGCGAAGATCCCCGTCTTCGTCTGCGGCCGGTTCTCGGGAACCGCCCCATGCGAGATTCCACACGAAACGATGCATACCGGGAGTTTTGCGCAAAACTTCAGGTTCACGGAACCAGCGCTCGGCTATCGGGAGAGGCGCACGCTTCCCCGGGATTTGATCTTCGGAGGAAAATCTGCCCACTAATTTCTTCTCGGCGTCGAAAATCTCAAGTTTCACCTCTTTAGCCGGCGAATTGAGGTAATAGTCGATCATTGCGCCAGTCGCAGGATTCTCCGCCGTGGGCTCTTCCGGGGGAAGCGGCGTGCCAGAAAACGAGTCGTTGTCGATGCGAATAGCCACGGCCGGGCGAAAGAGCCATGCGGCGGTCGCCTTTCGAGCCTCCGCAACCTGACGAAGAGGAGTGATGTTGTCGAGAATCCAGAAGGAACGTCCGTGGGTTGCGATGACCAAGTCATCGTCGTGAATGGCAAGATCGCGCACAGAAGTGACCGGCAGGTTCAATTGCAAGGATTGCCAGTGATCGCCATCGTCGAATGAGACGTAGGTTCCCAATTCGGTTCCGGCGAAGAGCAAGGTTTTGCTTTTTAGATCCTGGCGAATAGCGCGCAAGAATGCGGGAGCGGGGATACCTTGCGTGATCGGTTGCCAGCTCGAGCCATAATCGCGCGTCCGATATAGATAAGGTGCCTGATCATCGAGACGGCTGCGACTCACTGCGGCGTAGGCAACAGCGGGATCGAAATGCGAGGCCTCTATGAGTGAGATTTCGCCCCAGTTGCTGAGCCCTGCCGGAGTCACATTTTTCCAAGTCTTTCCACCATTCCTGCTGAGGTGAATCAAACCCGTGTTGCTGCCGGCCCAGATGAGGTCAGGGTTGCTGGGCGATGGTGCGATGGTGGACACGATTCCGTACCCCTGTTGTATGGCAATTTCAAGGGTTGGCGGCGCTTCTGCCTTGCCAGTTTGAAGAGTGTGTGTTCCTCCCGTAAGATCGTCGCTGATTGTCTCCCAGTGCAAACCACCATCCGTGGTTTTCATCACATACTGCGTACCCAAGTAGAGAGTCTTCGGATCGGCCGGCGAGGAGACGAGGACCGGACTCCAAGGCGCGCGATACTTGCGCTCATTTATTGGAGAACCGAACATGGACACGGGCCAGGGAGTGATGTCCTGGCTGAGACCGGTGCGACGATTGAAACGGGCAACCGTGCCGTAGGTCCCGCTCAGATAAATAATGTCAGGATTGCCTGGATCGAGTGCTATATATCCACTCTCACTCGGGCCAGCCGGGAACCAATCCCGCGGCGTAATCTGGCTGTGATCAGTACGACTTACGACTGCGGCACTTCCACTATCCTGCTGAGCGCCGTAAACGACGTACGGAAATTGTTTGTCAGTGATGACGTGGTACAGCTGCGCGGTCGGCTGGTTGTACCAGGTACTCCAGGTATGGCCGCGATCGATGCTGATCGTAGTTCCCTGATCCGTTCCGAGAACCATGTTGGAAGAATTCTTAGGATCAATCCAAATCTGGTGATAGTCGTCTCCGCCGGGCGCACCTCGAACGATCGAAATTGTCTTGCCTCCATCTTCTGAACGGTAGAGCGCGACGTTCGGGATGTAGATCACATCAGGATTCTCGGGATCGATGGTGATGTTGCCGAAATACCAGGCACGACTGGTAAGCCGCGGGTCCAGATTCTCCTGAACCCAGGTATTTCCGCCGTCATCGGAACGATAGAGACCCGCTTTCTTCGCCGGAATGAGGGCATATACCCGTTGGCCGCTCGGCGATACGTCAACGGCCACGCGTCCCCAATCACCATCAGGCAGACCTTTGCCCTGCAAGCGGGTCCATGTCAGGCCAGAGTCTTGGGATCGATAAAGGCCGCCGCCTGGTCCGTCGATGGGAGCATAAGTGCTCCAAGGGGGGCGATGTGTGTGCCAGGTGCCGGCGAACAGCAGATTCGGGTTACCGCTACAAATCGCCAGATCCGAGACCCCAATATCCGGTCCTTGATCGAGAAGCTTCGCCCAATCGAGTCCGCCATCAACCGACTTGAAGACGCCCCGCTCCGGGTTGGGCCCATAAGCGTGTCCCAGGGCACCGACGTAAACCGTATTGGGATCGCGAGGGTCGACGACGATGCGGCTGATCTGGCGCGTGTCTTCCAAGCCGACATGGATCCAGGTTTTTCCGCCGTCCACAGACTTGTAAACGCCGTTTCCCGAGGCGAGGTCTGAACGAATGTCCGACTCGCCGGTTCCAGCATAAATCGTTTTGGGAGCGGAGGGCGCTACCGCGAGTGCGCCGATTGAGCCAATGGACTGGCTGTCAAAAATGGGCGACCAGACCACACCGGCATCGGTCGTCCGCCATATGCCGCCGTTCACCGCGCCAAAGTAATAGGTGGTGGAGTCTCCTGGCACGCCGGCGACGGCTACGACTCGCCCGCCGCGAAACGGGCCAATGAGTCGCCATCTAAGCCCGCTGAACAGCTCCGGCGAAACTGGCTGGGCAGCGGTGGAGATTGCAAGAAAGAGAAAGAAAGGGAGTATACGACAGCGCACCTGCCAGCTAGAGTTTTGCAATTTTTCGCGCCCCTCAGTCGCTGCTTTCTAAGTTCTTGCGTGCTGAAAGTGCCATCCGCCTAATTTTCTTCGAGCTACTCATCCGATTGGCACTTCTCAGCCCGCAACCTGGCTTGTTTTCTGACATTCACAATATAGGCTATTAGAGCACGTCACTTAATCTTCGGATGCCTTCCCGAATCTCGGTTTCGCGCATGCGCGAATAACCCAGCATGATTCCCGTTCTCCTTGGCGGTTTCAAAAAATATGGGGAGATTCCGTAAACGCCGACTCCTTGCAACGCGGCGCTCTTGATCACAACCTCCTCGACAACGCCACCCCTCGGCCACAGTACGATGTGAGCTCCGGCGCCGTCACCAGTAATCTCCACACGCTGGCCCATGTACCTGTGGATCGAATCAAGCAACATCTGACGGCGAGCTGTATTTCTGCGTCTGACGCGACGCAGGTAGCGCCCATAGATTCCGCCGGAAATGAATTCTGCGAGCGCATGCTGTTCCAGCATCGCGGTCTGCCGATCGCATAACCACTTGGCTGCAGTAAAAGCCGAGACCAGTCTCTTGGGAGCGATCAGATAACCGATACGCAGCGACGAAAAAATGGTACGGGAGAATGTTCCGATGTATAGGACTCGCCCTTCGCGGTCCAGTCCCTGCAAGGACTCCAGTGGCTGGCCTTCATAGCGAAACTCGCCGTCATAATCGTCCTCCACGATGACCGCGTTCCTGCGTTTAGCCCATTCGAGAAGCGCCAGGCGTCGAGCCAGCGGTAGGATTGCCCCAGTCGGAAATTGGTGCGAGGGCGTTACGAAGGCAATGCCGGCGCTTGGCGTCAGCTTGGCGGGATCCAGGCCCTCGCGATCCACCTCCACCGGCAGCAAATGTGCTCCGGCAGCGCGAAGAATCTCTCTTGTACCCTGATAACTTGGATCTTCAATGGCCACGTGATCCCCTGGTTCAATCAGAACCCGGGCAATCAGGTCCAGCGCCTGTTGTGAGCCGTTGACAATGATCACTTGCGAGGGATCCGAGACCACAGCACGCGAACGTCGCAAGTGGGTACAGATAGCATCCCGCAATGCCGGGTTTCCGATCGCTGGTCCGTAGTCGAATTCCGAAACCGGCGCTCTGCGCGCACACCTCAGAAGGATGCGGCGCCACATCTCAAAGGGAAACGTTTCCGAGTCACTTCGCCCGTAAGCGAAGTCATAAGGGAGCGAACGCTTATGCCGCTCGGGAAACGTAACCCTCGCGCTCGCGGCCGACGCCAAAGACCCGAACCGAGAAAGTCGAAATTCAGCCGACTCTCCAGATGCGTTGGACCGCACACCCACACCGCTGTGGACGTATGTCCCTGAACCAGAGCGGCCAATTACAAAACCTTCGGCCAGCAATTGATCGTAGGCCACGAGTGCGACCGTTCTTGAAATCCCAAGTTGCTCCGCCAGATCTCGGGTTGAGGGAAGCTTCTGGCCGCTGTCAAAAGCGCCCGTCAGGATCGCCTCTCGCAAGCCAAGATATACCTGCCGAAAGAGCGGTCCGTGATTTCTCGAAAGTGGTATCGCCAGGGGCACAAAGAGTGGTCATTTAAAAATACCACAGGGTGCGGCAGTCTGGAGCTGCGGTTTTTCTGGCAGGCGAAATGGGGAATTCCTTCCTCGAGCGAATGCCCGCACAACCACCAGCGAGGAGGCCGCAGAGAACGACCGAACTTACGTCTTTAGCGGCGGCAACACACAAGCGGCGGGACCTGACATTCTGGATCCCCCTTTCGCCGAGCCTCGAGCTGAACTCTGGCTCGACGAGATCTGTTCGGCCTGTCGCGGGCGATCTCAATTTGATCGACTGATATTAGCAAGGAAAGCCGTTCGAAGAGGACGAGATTGGAGGAGCCATGAAGAACCCTTTTCTAATGTACTGGTTATTAACTGCATTGATCTTGCCGTTGTACTTGGCACCGGTCGTGGCGCAATCCAGCTCCAGTATTGGGGCAACGCCCGCAAGCGAGCGACGCGATGGGCAACACGATTTTGATTTCGAACTGGGCACTTGGAAAATTCACTTAAAGCGCCTTCTGCACCCCTTAACCGGATCCACTACCTGGGTCGAATTTGACGGCACTACCGTCACCGGAAGAGTGTGGAATGGCCGCGCAGAGCTGGAGCAATTCGATGCTGACGGCCAGGCCGGCCACATCGAAGGTTTGACCCTTCGGCTGTACAATCCCCAGTCCCACCAGTGGAGTCTCTATTGGGCCAACAGCAAGGATGGTGTCCTAGGCCAGCCCACGATTGGAGAGTTCAAGAATGGACGCGGTGAATTTTTCGATCAGGAGCCCTTCAATGGTAGGGCTATCCTGGTTCGTTACATTTGGTCGGACATCACAGGGAATTCCGCTCACTTTGAACAGTCATTCTCCGAAGATGGCGGCAAGACTTGGGAAGTCAACTGGATTACGGATCAGACAAGGATAAGCGATGAAGCTCACAAAGCGCACTGAACTTCGCAGACTACCGAATCGGGGATCGCACGATGCCGAGGCCATTCACCGAATCCTCGATGCCGCTTTCCTGGCCCACGTCGGGTTCCAGGTGAACGGGCAACCGTTTGTGATTCCGACTCTGTATGGACGGAGCGAGGATAAATTGTACCTGCATGGCTCCGCCGTGAGTCGAACCTTAAATGAGTTGGCGGTCGGTGTCCCAGCATGCGTAACCGTGACGCTATTGGACGGACTGGTGCTGGCCAGATCTGCGTTTCACCATTCCATGAACTACCGCTCAGTAGTGGCGTTTGGCACCGCGCGTAAAGTGGAGGAGGCAAGTCAGAAACAGAGGGCACTGCGCATCATTTCCGAACACCTGATGGCCGGCCGCTGGAATGACGTGCGCGCCCCTACGGAACAGGAATTGAAAGCGACAGCGGTGCTGGAATTCTCCATAGAAGAGGCGTCAGCAAAGATTCGCCAGGGACCACCCTTGGATGATGAAGATGACTACGGTCTGCCGGTTTGGGCCGGGGTTCTTCCCCTCAGGGTTGAGGCAGCGACGCCTATACCTGATTCGCGATTAGCCAACGGAAGTGAAGTGCCACGGTATGTGTTGCGATTCGGAATCAATAAATCGTCCGTGGCCAAACTCGGCAGCGAGGAATTCGATGATCATAGAAATGCGGACGTATAAGACCAAGCCAGGGTACCGTCCTGAATTTCTGGACGTATTTCGATCGAAGTCGACACCGGCGCACGCGGAGATCGGAATGAAGATACTGGGCCCATTCCTTTCGGTCGAAGACCACGACGTCTTCTTCTTCATGCGCGGCTTTCCCGACCTCCCCTCGCGCCAGGCAATGAAAGCGAAGTTTTACGAAGGTGAGCTGTGGAAACGTGAGCTGGAGAATATCTTGATGCCGATGCTCGAAAAGTATGACGTGGTCTTGGTAGACGATCCCGACGGCCTGGTTCGTTGGGAATAATTCGCTCTTGTTCGGCCTTCCCCAAAAGGCAATGACCGAATAGTCCCGGCCAAACCGTCAAAGAAAAACCCGAGTGCCACGCTGGCAGCTTTTCCTCGTGGCGCGCCGCGGGAACTTCGCATTTGACGTCAGTAGCGTCGCCATCTACAGTAGCTCGCCGTGGATTTCCTATGACTTCCAGACGCGAATTTCTCCTGGGCCTGTCGGCCTTGGTCCTGCTGCCGTTTGAGCGTACTGAGCCCGAACTGATTCTCTATAACGGAAACATTTGGACTGTGAATCCAAGCCAGCGGCGGGCGCAGGCGGTGGCGATTGGTGGCGGCCGGTTCCTTGCTGTAGGCAGCGACCAGGAGGTGCTGACTCTGGCGGCCGGATCCAGCCGCAAGATTGACCTGGCAGGTAAGACTGTCCTGCCGGGGTTCAACGACGCTCATTCGCATCCCGTCGAGTCGGGTGTGGAACATCTGCGCATGGTGGCCTGCGACAAGGATTCTATTGCGGATATTCAGGCAGCACTTCATCAGCGGGCTGGGGTAACACCCCCGGGAGAATGGGTGCTGGGTTTCTTATACGATGACGGTAAGACCCCGCGCCCGCTCAGCCGAGAGGATCTCGATGCGGCCGCCCCCGATCACCCTGTGCTGGTGCGCCACCGCGGGGGACACACGGTGTTCGTCAACACCCGGGCGTTCAAACTGGCGGGGGTGAACGAGAAAACGGCCGACCCGCCGGGTGGACGGTTCGAACACGACAGTGTCGGCCATCTCACCGGGCATATTGGTGATCGTGCAACCGCGGTTTTTGAGAAATTGATTACCTACAAGCCGAGCCGTGAAGATTACCGGCGGGGCGCTAGCCTCATTGCAAAAATGTTCACCAGCAAGGGCGTAACCTCGGCGTGCGATGCCGATACCGGCCCCGACGGACTTCAGGGTTATCAGGATGCGCGCGATGCTGGAGAGTTTCCCATGAGGGTCTACTGCCACATTGCGGTGACAGCGCTGGACAAGTTCATGGCGGCAGGTCTGCACACCGGATTCGGTGATGAGTGGATTCGCATCGGCGGAGTTAAGCAGTACGCCGACGGTTCCATCTCCGAGCGCACCGCATGGCTCTCGCAGCCGTATATCGGGATGGGAGATTATCGCGGACTGCAGGTCAGCCGAAGGGAGGATCTGTACGAGAACGGTCGCAAAGCGCATGCCGCTGGCTGGCAACTTGCGACCCATGCAAATGGCGACCTTGCCATCGATGAAATTCTCGGCGTCTATGAACAAATCCAGCGCGAGATGCCCGTGGGTGATCCACGTTATCGCATCGAGCACTGCACCTTGCTAACTCCAGCACTAATCGAGCGCATGAAGGCGTTGAATGCCATCCCGGCGCCTTTTTCCTGTTATACGTATTTCCACGGCGACGTAATGCACTTCTATGGGCAGGATCGCCTCGAGCACATGTTTCCCATGCGCGATTTTCTCGCCGCCGGGCTTCGGCCCACCGATTCCTCAGATTACACGGCGAGCCCCTCAGAACCAATGATGTGGCTACAATCGCAGACCACGCGCTCGGATATGCGAGGGAACGTTTGGGGAGCAAACCAGCGCATCACCATGGAACAGGCAATTCAGTGCGGTACCCTCAATGGGGCTTACGGATCATTTGAGGAAAAGTTGAAGGGCTCGATTGAGCCGGGAAAGCTTGCGGACTTACTCGTGCTGGGAAAAGATCCATTCCGCGTCGAACCGGGGGAATTGATCAGCATCCCCGTGGAACGCACCATGATCGGAGGCAAGTGGGTGTATGAAGCCTGACACCGCGACGGCGCCTGCCGAATGGCTAGTAGCCATGCCCTTCTCCGGCCACTACCTTTCCGCGAAACATGCCATAGATAAAGATAAAGTAACCAATAGCCAGGGCAATGCCCGGCAACCACCAATACAGACCGATTTGTAATGCTTGCTGGCTGGACGCTGCGTTCTGAATGGTAAGGCTATTGGCCGCGTCATTCGAGGCAGGAAGTAGCTTCGGATAAAGGCCGACGGCTGCACCACCCAGCATCGCGATCAGGTACACGCCGGACGCAAGAAAACCAATCGGTTCCCGGCGGCGAGCGATTGCCCAAATCATCGTGGCCAGGCTTGCGGCGACCAAAACCGGGATTAAATACCAAAGCGGATAGTTTGCGTAGTTTTGCCGCAGCTGCGGGCGAACCATAAGAGTTGCGATAAGCGAGCCCAGCGTCAAGACGACAAGTAGCGGGCTGGCCAGCATCGCGCTGCGCCGTGCTCGCATGGCTAGAAGGCCCGAGTTCTTCAAGCACAAGTACAGCGCACCGTGAACGGTGATTGCCACCAAGGCAACGACGCCGGTCAAAACCGTGTACCAGTCGAGAATTCCGGGGTGCGGGCCGGGGCGCCCATCCGTCCACAGGGCGAGGAAAAAGAAGTGATCCGCTCCCAGGGGCACGCCGCGGAGGACGTTTCCGAGTGCAGCGCCGAAGAAGATCGCCAACAGAGCGCTCGATACCGTAAATAATCCGTCAAAAAAACTGCGCCAAACGGGCGATTTCCGATGTGTTCGGAACTCGATTGAGATGCCTCTCAGGATCAGCAGCCACAGCACGATGGTGAGCGGCAAATAGAAACCGCTGAAGGACGAGGCATACAGCAGGGGGAAGGCAAAGTAGATCGTGCCTCCGCCAGCTAGTAGCCACACTTCATTGCCATCCCAGACAGGGCCGATACTGCGCAGGACGGACCGGCGTTCCTGATCCGTCCGCGCCACTACGAGGTGTAGGACACCGGCTCCCAGATCAAAGCCGTCAAGGACGATATAGGCGGTGATCATAAAGGCGACGAGAATGAACCAAACTGTTGGCATAGCTCATCGATCCTGAAGGTCGGCGTTGGTCCGATGCGCTGTTGCTGGCCCCTGTGGCGTTCCAGACCTAGGTCCTTCCTCGATCGTACGCTGCATCAGAAAAAGAAAAAAGATGCTCAAGACGACGTAGATGCCCATAAAGCCCAGCAGAGTGAACCATCCGTTCCCGGTGGAGACCATGTGGGAATATCCGGTGTCGGTGCGGAGCAATCCATAGACGAGCCAGGGTTGGCGTCCCACCTCGGCGGCCACCCACCCTGCGGTGTTGGCCACGTAGGGGAGAGGCACACACAGCAGCACCAGCCACAAGGCCCATCGCGTCTCAAAAAGCTTGCCCCGCCACAAAAGAAATGCACATACCACCATCACGGCGAAAAATACGGTGCCCAGTCCCGCCATGACGTGGTAGGCGAAAAACAGGAGCGGAATATCATCCGGCCAGTCGCTCTTGGGAAATGCTTTAAGGCCCTGCACCTCGGCTGTGAGGGTTCCGTAGATAAGGAAGCTGAGGGCCCGATTCAGGGCGATGGGGTTGTCGATGGTTTCGCTCTCCGGATTCGGCTGGCCGATAAGTACCATGGGAGCGCCGCGCTCGGTGTTGAACAATCCCTCCATAGCGGCGGTAGTTGTTGGCTGGTTGAGGGCCAGATAGCGGCCCTGGAGGTCACCGGAGGGAAAAATCTGGAAGGCGCTGGCGATGAGGCCGGCAACCACTGCAATGCGGACATAAATGCGCGCTTGTTCCCGGTGCTCATCATTGAGCCAATAGAATGCTCCCAGGGCGGCCATGACAAAAGCCCCGGTGATGGTGGCTCCGCCCATGGTATGCATGTACTGGAATAGAGCCCAACGGTTGGCGAGCACTCCCCAGAAACTCACAGTCTGAAACGAACCATCGGGCAGGCGTGTGTACGCGACTGGGTGCTGCATCCAGGCGTTCGCTGCAACGATGAAGAATCCGGAAAGCCACGAACCCACAAACACCGCGAATCCGGCCCACCAGTGTCCCCAACGGCTCAAACGGTTTTCGCCGAAGAGAAACAGCCCCAAAAACGCCGACTCGAGAAAGAATGAAAATACGCCTTCCATGACGAGCGGCTGTCCCAAGACGCCTCCGGTCAGACGCGAGAACTCGGACCAGTTCGTGCCGAACTGGAATTCCATTGGGATTCCTGTGACCACACCCAAAGCGAAGTTGAGGCCGAAGATGCGGGCCCAAAATCTGGCCGCCGTGTTGTAGTTTTCGTCATGGTTCACTATTGCGCAGGTCTTCAAAACGACGATGAGCGGCGCCAGCCCCATCGTGAGCTGGGGGAAGATGTAGTGGAACATTATGGTGAAGGCGAAATGAACGCGATGAATGACCAAGGCGCTATCCATGTGTACACCCTTAGCTGCATGTTTCTTGCATCTGATTGGGCCAAGAGGTGGCTGTTTCGCACACGGTTTACCACCTATCCAGACTGCATGATTATATCCGTCGGCTTCCGAATGCCTGACGCCTTGTCGAATGGCGATATTCGCCTACAATTCATCGCACACAAGGGCCGCTGCACTCCGGAGCGATGTCATGCCGAAGGTCAACAACTATCTCGGACAGCTCAGTTTCGCCAAGCGGACGCCTGATCCCAGGCTGTGCCTGCGCTCAAGTTTCCAGTCCAGCCTCCTAGAAATCGGTCTCGCGGATCCGACAAACTTTGGATTAATTCATCGGAGAGAACCGCCTGCTAGGGAAGCTTCAGTGACGCTGCGATCTTCTTTTTGTATTCGCTGGCCTTGGTCATAGCCTGTTCCTGATTGACCGTCAGCAGTTTGTGGTCGAGCATAACGATACGCCCACCGATCAGGACAGTTTCCACGTCCGCAGCTTTTAAGGCATAAGCCAGCTGGGCGTAAATGTCGTACATGGGAACGGCATTAGGCTCATCGAGGCTGATCAGGATCACATCCGCTTTCTTACCTGTTTCGAGCGAACCAATTTCTTTTTCCATGTGCAATGCCCTCGCCCCGTCGATGGTTGCCATCTCTACGACTGCGGGAGCATTCAAAGCCAGAGGATTCATCTTGCTGATCTTGGCGAGCTTGGCGGCAAGATCCATTTCTTCCATTAGGTCGAGATCGTTGTTGCTGCCGGCGGGGCCGTCGGTGCCGAGGCCCACGGCCACTCCGGCGGCGCGCATTTCCGGGACGGGCGAGACACCGCTAGCCAACATCATGTTGCTGGAAGGATTGTGCACGCAACCGACCTGGCGTTGCGCCAGAGTCTTCTGATCCGCCTCGTCGACGAAAATGCAGTGTGCGGCAACAACGTCGCCTCCGAGTATGCCAAGGCGGTCCAGGTATTCGACTGGACTGGCACCGTTCTCGTTTTCGCTGTCGTCCCGCTCTTTTTTCATTTCTGCCACGTGAATGAGAATCGGGGCACGATATTTTCGTGCCAGCGCGGCGGCGTCCCGCAGAGTCTTCTCTGAGCAGGTATAAATCGAATGCGGCGCGGGTGCCGCCTGGATCAGGCGATCGCCTTGCCACTTCTGCAGAAATTTCTCGGTATAGGCGAGCATTTCTGCTTCGGTTTTGTTGTCCGGCGCGGGAAAATCGACAAAGGTCTCGCCGAGCACTCCGCGCATGCCGGCGGCTTTCGTTTCCTCGGCAATGGCATCTTCGAAGTAATACATGTCGGCAAAAGTCGTGACTCCCGAACGAATCTGTTCGGCGGCTGCCAGGCGTGTTCCCCAGCGCACGAACTCCTCATTTACGTTTTTCGCCTCGGCGGGAAAGATGTATTTGTGCAGCCACTCGTCGAGAGTGACGTCGTCGTGTAAGCCTCGGAACAGAGTCATCGGCACGTGCGTGTGGCCATTGATAAAGCCGGGCAGAACCAACTTGCCATTCGCGGCGATGGCTTGCCGGGCTTGGTATTGGGTCTCGACATCAAGGCGAGGGCCAACCAAAGCAATCCGATCTCCGATGACCGCGATCGCGCCATCTTGGTATATGGTGCGCTTGCCATCCATCGTGACGACCGTACCGCCGGAAATGATCAGATCAGCCGGCCGTTTTGTTTGTGCCTCGATCGAAATGGGAAGGCACAGCACGACCAGCAACAGACTTCGCCAAAAGATCATTAGAGATGCTCCCAATTGGAGATGCAACAAGGTATACCAATCGCCACCCGCATTGACAATCAGAGGACATGTGTCGCAGGATGGGCGCTCGCTATGAATCGAAGACTCCTCGCTTTCGTTTTGCTGGTGATTTCGGTTCCTGCCTGGTCGCAGGATTCGCTCCCGAAGCTCGCAGCCGATTTTTGGAACTGGCGCGCTCAATACCAGCCGTTCAATAACGATGACATTCCGCGTATCGACCACCCGGCGGGAGTGGTCCGCTCCTGGTCTGAGGCTGCAGTCGCCCGCCAGCGAGCTGATCTGGCGGGCTTTGAAGCGCGCTGGAGGAAACTTGATTCGACTCGCTGGTCGGTCCGCGACAGAGTTGATTATCGACTGATGGGCTCGGCCCTGGCGCGCGTTCATTGGGAACTCGACGTCAACCGACGCTGGCAGCGGGATCCCACGTTTTACCTTGAGCAAACCTTAACGGCGGTGAAGGAAGCGCTCACGGTGCCGCCGCCATGGGACGAAGCCCGTAGCCGCGAATTGATTTCCCGGCTGGAGAATATTCCTTCACTTCTCAACGAGGCAAAGACCAATTTGCAAAAGCCGGCCGCTCCGTTTGCCGCTCTGGCGGTCGATTCCCTATCCGACATCCGTTCTCAAATGCGTTTGGTTGCAAACGACGTGACTCCGCTGCTGAGCGGCGGGCAAGCGAGCCGCATGTCCCTGGCTTGCGAGCGGGCCGCCTCTCGATTGTTCGATTTTCGCGTTTGGCTCGAGCAGCGCCTCCCGTCCATGCCGCAGAGCACGGCCGTGGGACGAGAGGCATATCACTATTTTTTCCAGAATGTGGCTCTCTATCCATTTCCGCCCGAACAATTGCTGGAATTGAGCCGCGCGGAGTGGGCGCGGTCGGTAGCCTTTGAGGAGCAGGAATACCAACGCAACCGGACCATCGCGGCGCTCAAGCTGTTCAGCAATATCGATGAACAGATCAATACGACCGCACAAATGGAGGCCGAGGTACGCCAGTTCCTGGTTGAAAAAGCAATTCTGACGATCCCGCCCGACTTCCCGCATTACACGATTCGGACCCTGCCGCGATACCTTACAGTACTTCGGGACTTCGGCGAAGCGGACGACTTCACCGGCCCTTCACGTCTCAACCAGGATGGTGTACGTTGGGCGCCGCCTCCATCAGACCAGCTGGGGTATTTTGCGAATGCCAACGCGCACGATCCCCGCCCCGATCTCGTTCATGAAGGAGTGCCGGGACACTATTTGCAGTTGTGGCTGGCCTGGCGAAACGCAGACCCCATTCGCCGGCATTATTACGATTCGGGAGCAAATGAAGGGATAGGATTCTACGCGGAAGAGATGATGCTTCAGGCGGGGCTCTTCGACGACTCACCACACACCCGCGAGATTATCTATAACTTCATGCGGCTGCGCGCGCTACGCGTGGAGGTCGATGTCAAACTCGCGCTGGGCGAATTCACTCTTGACCAGGCTGCCAATTACCTCTCAAAAATGGTGCCCATGGATCGGACAACTGCCCGGAGCGAAGCTGCCCTGTTCGCAACCCAACCCGGGCAGGCGATTTCATATCAGGCCGGCAAGCTTCAGATAACGAAGTTTTTGGCTGACGCTCGGCAGCGCGCCGGCGATACGTTCGACGTTAAAACTTTCAATGACTTCTTGTGGCGCAACGGGAATATACCCATCGAGCTACAACGCCGCGAGTGGTTCAATGACATTTCGAGCTGGTGAGCCGGCGAATCTCTGGCGCCCTACCCGACTCTCTCAGTTGAGATCGGACAACATTTCCCAGCCGTAGGTCTGCTCTGTGTTGAGCGCGAGGCCAGTGCGAATTTGTCCCGCACTGAAGGATATTGACCCGCTGTCGACATTCACAAATTTCTGACCCGGTGGAGTGAAAGAGACCTCGTAATTCCCCGCCGCAAGTGCACTGTACCCGGAGGCAGCCCCGAACCCGAGACTAGACACGGTAGGCGATACCGTGCTGATGTCCGTACCGGCAGGCTGGATGTACACGTCCTGTGGACCCAAGCCGGGCGAGGCATTCACGATGCGGAGCTTGAAATCACCGGAGGCGGGCGCCGAGTTGTCATCCGTCAAAATCACATTGCTGATGGCAAAAGAGTAATTCAGCGAGAATAGAGACAGGTAGGCGCCGGAGCTGGCGGTTGTTGTGGTATCGATGATGGGGGTGGTGGTTCCGGTGGCCTCTACCTGCAGGTGTTGGGAGCCGGGACTGACGGATTTGTATCCGGAGGTCGTACCATAGCTGACCCCAGTAGCTAGGCTGGTACCGTTTACCAGAAAATCGAGACTGGATTCGTCGGGCGTGACATTCACGAAGCGGATGTTGGCATTGCCTGACGATCCGCATCCTGACGCAATCACCAGAAGGCCAAAGAGCGCTAAACCCAAGATGAAGAAAGCCCGAATACGAATTTGCATTCCCACACTCCTGCGCAAAAAATTTCGTTTAGCTTGATAAGCGAATGGATGCTCGTGATTGCAAGCCGAGTTGCTGTTTCCTGTGTAAAGAGTCCGTTCTAAAAGGTAAAGTCTTGTAACATCATATAGTCGACGCGGTTCACCGGATCGTTATTGTTCGTCCCGATCCACGTCGACCCAAAACCCGACGCCGATCCCTACCGACTGGAGTCAAAATTGCTTTTGCTCTCCGGGCGGGCATCATGAACTAAGCTTACCGAAGCTTACTAATCCTACTAGATTGGTTCGGACAAAACTTCTGGACTCGGGGCGGGTTACTAGATTTTGCCCGGATTGACGGATTCTTTACACACTTTTACGCGTTTTCGAGGCAAACTCTGGA
Source organism: Terriglobales bacterium (assembly GCA_051986135.1). Classification (GTDB taxonomy): domain Bacteria; phylum Acidobacteriota; class Terriglobia; order Terriglobales; family Acidobacteriaceae; genus Gp1-AA122. The sequence continues at coordinate 15,835 of JBPYDQ010000747.1, forward strand.
CTGTTGTGAGCGAAGGCGTAGAATTTCCTCGGTTTGCTGGTCACCCCGAACGGATTAGAAAAGGCTCAATCGATTTCGGAACGCTATGGCAGACCTTCTCAAATCGTTAATGATGATCGCCTTGTTCGTTTTGCCTGTCGCACTGGTTGCGCTGGCAATAGTGTGTTTCGGACGCTGCATATCCGACATGCTGGAGGATCGAGAGTACAACTCACGATCAACTGAGCGACCACCTACTTAGAATTTCGGTGTCCGGCTTTTGCTTTTTGTAGATCCCCTCTTTTCGGGATCTGAGCTGGCCACTCAACCCAGATCCCTCCTTTCTTTCAGAGTGACCCCAAAATCACCTGCGAGAGGTCATTTCCTGAGGAGCGACTACAACCAGGTGAAAAGTTCCCGGCTTTGGCTTTGGGCGACCGCGCGGATTATCCGGAGTCGGTTGAGGAGCGGGGCCAAACTCGGCGCATGATAGGTAGATTTTGTGGGTCTTGGGATCGAGAGCCATTGTTCGGGCACGCTTCTCTGTCTTCGCGTTCTCGACCACGGTGTATTTGTCGGGGCTGTCCTGCTTAACAACAGTAAGGGTCCCCTCGGCGTTGGAGGAAAATACCAGCTTTTTCTCCGCATCGTAGGAAGCGGCGTCGGGATCTTCTCCGATGACGACTTTTGCGACCTGTTGGCCCGTGTCGGCGTCGGTCACTATCATCGTCTTGTTGGAACAGACGGAGAACAGGCGGCGGCCGTCGGCATCCATGGCCAGTCCCGAAGGTTCTTCACAGGGCGCGAGCGACCACTCGTTCTTCACCTTCGTTCCATTCTGATCAAGGCTCACGAGTGAATTCTTGGTTTCGATGTTCACATAGACATTTCCCTTACCATCGGTCGCCGGAAATTCAGGCTTACCACTAAGCGGAATAGTCGCGATGACTTTATTGGTTTCCGCGTCGATAACAGTTGCATTGCTCGTTCGACCATTGAATGCGAAGACGTGCTTCTTAACCGGTTCGTAAAGAACACCGTCTGGGTTCTCGCCAGCTTTGATCTTCTGAGTGACTCGATTCGATTTGAGATCAAATACCACGACCACGTTATCCCCGCCGTCGGTGATGAAGCCCTTGTTGAGGTCGTCGGCCAAGGCGATGCCATGGATGTGCTTCATGCCGCCGATCGTGGCAACCTGCTTACCCGAATCCAGGTCGACCACCTGAACATCGGTGCCATGAGAGACGTACAGCTGGTGATTTGAGGGATCCGCAATAAGATAATCCCAGCCTTCGTCCCCGGAGAGCGAGATGCGGCCGGTGACAGAGTACTGCTGAGCGTTCAGCGTGGCTGCGGTTGCGAGAAATAGCAGAATCGCTCGAAGTATGCGAAAACACATGGCGAAGCCTCCAAGACGTGAATTCCAAAGCTGACAGTGAACGATCCATTACCCAGGACACTGGTCCGGGATTTTGAAAAATACTCCCTTAAGCGAGCCTTAAAGTGCGGGCTGGCGAACGACACGGCGGGGGCTGAAGGAGATAATCGTGCCAGGGGCGATCGCCCCTCTCCGCTCCAGACACCGCCGGGCATGCCGGGTCCCATCCGGCGGTTCGGCGGGTTCGAAACAGCCTAAGTCGGTCACTGGCTCACGTGATTCATACGAATTTTTTTTGCTCACCAGTCAACAAGTGTACTCGCCTCGAACCGCGATTCTCAAAAACCAATGTAGTGAGGCGGGCCGAACTCTTGAAGCCATCCGATTCGCGTGCCGGGATCCGGCCAATGCAAAGAGCACACCGTTGCTCACCGCTAGAAACTCTCGCACCGCCGATGGTTCGCGGCAGAAAACCTCAAGTTAACTGGGCAGCCGCATTCAAGCCAGTCATTGCCCGATAAGGGATTTCCGCCAAGCGGCTCTCGAAGACACGATGGCATGGCTCTTCAATTGGGGAAGTGAGGAAAGATCGCCGGATTTGGCGTGAGCTGAGAGAAGGCGCCTGCATGCTGCGCACCAATCTAATCAGCAGGCCGCACCGTGGAACAACCGTGGTCTGAGCCTATCGAGTGACGAAGCCGAGCTTCAATCCTCAGTCACGTTCTGTGACATGTTCGAGATCTCCCGCGGTAAGTTCAACCGCCTTCCATGGACAATCGCCAGACTTTCCACCGCTCGGCTTGATGGATATGGGCATCGCCGTCATCTGCCTCTTCGCCCGTCACCATAAGCCCTCTCCGGTTCTTGTTCATCGGCTCGCGTCTTTGCTCCGCGCTTCTTTCGGGCCGCCTTCGACCAGCGTTACTTCGCACTTGCGTTTCGCCAGCCCTCCACCTCGATCAGACCGCGCAGGGGGCTCGCACCTCCAAGCTGCCCTGCCAACTCGGCAAAAAAAGGGCTCGCGGGAGTGCGAGCCCGGGGTGATGGGAAGCGCAGCCTATTGTTGAGGTGGAGGCGTGGCGGTGCTGCCGGGTGTGGTTGTCGGCGGCACAGCTCCTGGATTCGTCTCCGGCCCTGGATTCGTTCCGATTCCGGTGTTGCTTCCGTTCGGTGGCGTTGTTGTGCTGGGGGCGGTAGTGGTCCCTGGGGTGGTGGTTGGTGTACTTGGGGTTACGGTCCCTGGATTGTTCTCAGGCAAAGTAGTTGCGCCCGGGGTAGTTGCTTCCGGTATCGTGTTGGTAGTGCCGGGAGTAGGAGTTGCAGTGGCCCCTGGCGGCGTAGCCGTCGTGGTTCCCGGCGTTGGAATTGTGCTTCCCGGCGTAATTGCTTCGGGTATCGAGTTGGTAGTACCCGGGGTAGGAGTTGCAGTGGCCCCTGGCGGGGTGGCTGTTGTGGTCCCTGGCGTTGCCGTTGTAGTTCCCGGCGCCGTGGTGCCCGTTGTTCCTGGGTTCTGCTGAGTAGTGGTTCCAATTCCGGTCGTTGTCCCGGTGGTTACGGTCTGCCCGGTAGTCGTCGATCCGGTAGTACCGGATTGCGTGCCAGTTCCCATCGTGCCAGTTTGGCCCATACTCCCCGCCGCGCCCCCGGTTGTTCCAGGATGGCCCGCACCGGCGGCCTGCGGCATCATGTTCGTGGCGACCCATCCTTCACGAACAAATGGCTGATGCAGCCCGGAAGTGGGAGGGCCAGGAGCTGCTCCTGCTTTGCAATGATCGGCAACCTGCGTCACGCTGGTGACCTGAAAAACCTGACCTGGGCTGGCACTGCTGCTCTTCCCAGCCATTCCAGAGTTGGCGGATCCAGAAACGCCCGCCTGGCCAACGCCGGTTGCCGCGCCGCTTGTGGCCGTAGCGCTGGCGTTGGCGCCTGACTGATCGGTTGGATTCGATCCAGATGTACTCATCGCCGAACTTCCACCGCGCTGACCGTTGACCTGGATTTCCTGGCCGATGTGCGTCCTTAGTTGATCGAAGTTCCCGGTCAAGGTGTATTGCGACCCCTCCGTCGTGGTCAGAACATAATTGGCGCTCGCCGCCGACCCACTCAGGCAGCCTGTAAGTGAACTGCCATTGCCTCCGGAAACGCCGGATTGCCCGGTCTGTTGCCCCGCAGTGGAGGAGCCGATGCCTGTTGCGCTGCCCGGGGAATTCGGAGTAGTGGCCGTACCATTCTGACTCGAAGAGTTATAAGCGCCTTCGGAACCCGTGCTGTTGGGCGTTGTGTTGGTGTTCTCGGAGCCCGAAACCGAACCACTCTGCGAATTGCCAGGAGTGGTGGTGGTCTGGGTTGTGGTGGTGGATGTCTGCGGGTTCCCGCTGGTCTGTGAACTGCCGGTAGAAGCCATCGTGCCGGTTTGACTCGTGCTCCCCGTCGAGTTTGTGCTGCTGGGAGAGGTGCTCTGGGCAGTTACCCAGGTCGCGCACAGCAGGAGGACAGACAACAATGTTGTCCGTGCTTTCATAAATAGAACCTCCGTGGATTCCGATCTTTAAATTGAATTGTCGCCCCAGTGTCGGATTTCTAGGGGACGGGGTGTATCGGTGGGAGGCCTTAAAATGCCTCAGGTTTTCGCGTAGCTGCCAAGCTTTTGATCAGAGAGAGTTTGCTGCCATAGTCAGATAGTGACTCGGTTGCGCTACGATGGTTAGGTGCAAAGGACTCGTAAGGTTGGGTTGGCCAGAACGCTATCCAAAATGGGTTATTGTTCGCGATCGCAAGCGAGAGAGCTGATCCGTGACGGACGTGTAACTCTAAATCAGAAGCCTGAAAGAGATCCAGAGCACCATGTACGGTTGGAAAGCGACATAATTGCCGTCGACGGGCGCCGCGTTGCTCGAGGCAAAAACGTCTATATCGTTCTCAACAAGCCCCGCGGCGCAGTTACCACGGCATCCGACGAACAAGGACGCCAAACGGTGTATGACTTTGTGGACAAGAGGTCACCCTGGGTAGCTCCAGTCGGCCGCCTAGACAAGGCCAGTGAAGGACTGCTGTTGCTGACCAACGATTCGGAATGGGCGGCTGGTATTTCGGCCCCGGAAACCCATCTTGAAAAAATCTATCACGTGCGGGTGAATGCCCCAGCCGATGATCGATTGATTAAGCGGCTCGTAGAAGGGGTGGCCAGCGACGGTGTGCTGCTGCGAGTTAAGCGTGCCCAAGTGATACGTCGGGGTGAGAGACGTGCGTGGTTGGAGATCGTTCTGGAGGAGGGTAAGAACCGGCACATCCGGCGCATGTTCGAGCAGCTAGGGATTGAGGTAATCCGGCTCCTGCGCGTGGCTATCGGACCTTTGGAACTGGGTGATCTGGCCAAGGGAAGCACTCGGCCACTCAGCAAGGCGGAAAAGGCAGCTTTAGACCAAGCGCTAAAATCGCGGGCCGAAATCCGTCCCCCCCGCAGGGGGACGGCTGGGCGAGCTTAGCTATCGAATGCTCTCGCTGGTTTCTTCGGATCTGGAGCTTTCGTTTCCGCGCAAGTCAACCGCTGAAACCGCATAGGCGTATTGGTTTCCGCGCAGGACATCAGTATCACGGAAGGTGGGCGACGCGACCGGCTCTGTATTAATCTTCACCCAATCTCCAGTTCCTTGCCGGCGGAAGACGTTGTACCCCGCCAAGTCGGGTTCGGTGTTGGGCGCCCAGGTCAGATCAATAAATGGTTGCTGGCCTTCGCCAGATGCGACCGCCTGTAGACCGTTCGGAATCGCCGGAGGGAAAATATCAATCGCGGCGACTTTGAGCGGAGCGGAATCCTCCCCTTCCACCTGAAAAGCCGCGTTGCGTGAAGTCGTGAGAACACTGACCACAGTAACCCAGTAGTCATACGTTCTTTGCCACTCCATGCCGCTATCTACGAGTTTCGGTTGGGCTGCCAGACTAACCGGTAGTTCGCCCGCGACGCCAACCGCTTTGGTGGCTCGGTCTCGACGATATATGCGATATATGTAGGTCACTCCCGGGCTTTGCACGTCGGGGAGCACGCCACTCCAAGTGAGAACTACACCGTCTGCCGTCACCGAGGCGCTCAGGTCTGGTGGGGCGGGCAAGGTGGGCACGAGTGGAATTTGAATTTGATTGGAGAGACCGGCGCTGCGCAGATCGGTATTTTGTGTTTCAACCGCATAAGTTAGGAAGCCTGTAGGATTCACTTGCTCCACTTTTGGCAGGAGGACGTCCGTGTAGCTGGCCTGGACAGGGGTTATCGCGGGCTTATTCTTATTCTTGTTCTGAGGATTGGTTTGTGGCGCAGGTTTCGGCGGCGGCAGCTCCGTTGGCTCGACTGTGCCTACCGGATCACAACGATTGATGGCCACCTCAATGCTGCGGCACACCAGACTGGGACCGAGATGACGAAGGGCCGTCTTCTCAGTAGTCAATGTGGGAACACTCCAGATAAGAGTGACTTTGTCGGCCTTACGGAAGCCGCGCAGATCCGCAACTGGCTTAGGCAGCTCCAGTGATGGCGGCAGAGGCGGGCGCGGGGTACCGCACGCTGCCAATAATGTCAGCAGCATCGCAACAAGTAGAAGAGCAGCAAGCTGGCGCGGAGGCGAACTCATTCGAGCGGAAGTAAGAGGGTAACAGATCAGGCCTGTCCTCTGCTTACCAGCGGGAGGATGCTCAACTCGTCACCCGAACAGTTCCCGGACTGCATCGCGGAACACTTTGGTGTGGCGGTCGACATCTTCCCGCTTCGTGACCGGCGACATCAGTGCCATGTTATGGAATGGGGTGAGCAGAATCCCACGATTCATGGCGTAGAGGTGCATGAAGCGTTCCAGTTCGAAATCCATGGCGTCGTGGGCCTCGGTGCCGTTCAGGGGTTCCTCAGCCGCGAAGAGGTATTCGGCGCGACAACCCAGGCGGGTTACGTTCCAGGGGACAGCGAAATCGGTGATGGTTTTCTGGACCCCGGCAGTCCAGCGCTCGGCGAGGGGAACCATGCGTGCGAAGGCCTCTTTGGTGAGCACCTTCTGCAAGGTGGCGCGCATAGCGGCGAGTGACAGAGCATTGCCGGCGAGCGTGCCGCCGATCCCGCCGGTATCAGAATCTTCCAGGCTCAGCCGTTCCGAGATCAGTTTAGCTAATTGCTCGGTAAATCCATAGACCGCACCGGGAACGCCTCCGCCGATGGGTTTGCCAAAAACCAGGAAGTCGGGTTGAAGGTTTTTCGCGCGGGTAAAGCCACCAGGGCCGGCCGAGATCGTGTGGGTCTCATCAATGATGAGCAACGTGCCATGCTTGCGGGTGAGCTCACGCAAAGCGTTATGGAACCCCGGTGCCGGATGAACGATTCCAACGTTCGTCAGAGCCGGTTCGGCAAGGACGCAAGCAACGTCGCGAGTCTGCAAGGCTGCTTCGAGCGCGTCGACGTCATTGAATTCCACTACTTTGGTTGTGACCGACGGATCGACGGGCGGCCCGAGATTTCCCCTGCGGGCGCGACTTGCGCCGTTCTGTAAGGTTATGAAACTCTCGTCCACGGTTCCGTGGTAACACCAGTTGAAGACGAGAATCTTTGGACGGCCGGTGAGATGACGCGCGAGACGGATGGAAAAGCGGTTCGCGTCGGTTGCAGTCAAAGCGAACTGCCAGAAGGGTAGCCCGAAACGTCTTTGCAGTTCTTCACCCAGCCAGATCGAGTCCTCACTGGGCAGCATGAGCGTGATCCCGCGCGACAACTGGTCGACGACCGCGGACACGGTTGCCGATGGAGAGTGCCCTGTCATCGCCCCGGTATCGCCTAAACAAAAGTCCACATAACGATGGCCGTCGACATCAGAAAAATGTGCACCCTGGGCCTTGCGTACAAAGGGGGGAAAGGCTCCGGCCCACTTGCTCATCCAATTCATGGGAACGCCCCCCAGCAATGATTTCGAGGCGCGCTCGAACAGGGCCCGCGACTTGGGTCGCTCCTCGATAAATCTCTTCTGCTCGCGCTCCATCAGAGATTGCAGGCGGTGGCGGTTAAGAACGCAGGAAGCACCTCGGCTTGCAGCAATTCCCATGATGGCCGAAGTGTAACACTGCTGGCGCAAGCCGAGCAGATGTTCGGCGACCGGCATAGGTCGGCTGATCGCAGCAAATGGTGAAGGAAGTATCCCACTGGACATGGTGGCCAGCGTGGACTAGCAGTTTCGATTTGGCCTTAGCTAGGCTCTCGATCACGCCAGAAAACTCAGGTCCCCCGTGGCTCGGGATTAGGGGGATCAATCTCCCAGGGCATGTTGGAGGTACCGGGGCTGACTGCTGAGGTGTACAACAACGGCCACCTCTGAATCAAACTCCGAGAGAACTTTGGATGGCGTTGGCTATAGTCTCGACAAGAGCGCGCATTTTCCGTTCTGATTCAGCTTCGATCATCACACGGGCGAGGGCTTCGGTCCCGGAATAGCGCACCACTACCCGTCCATTTCCGTTTAGCTCTTGCTCGGCAGCTTCGATGGCGTGTTTTACCGCGGGAACCTGGGAAAAAGGCACCTTTTCGCGCACGCGGACGTTTTGAATTGTTTGCGGGAAGGCTTTGAGATCGGCCACGAGGTTGGCCAGGGAGCGACCGGTGCGAGCCATAATCTCCATCACGCGCAGGGCGGTAACCAGACCGTCTCCGGTGGTGGCATCGCCGTCACGAAAAATGATGTGACCTGACTGCTCACCGCCGAGCGTAGCTCCCGTCTTGAGCATTTCTTCCAGCACATATTTATCACCCACACGGGCACGCAACAACGCGATTCCGGCTCGTTTGAGGGCGATTTCCAGGCCCATGTTGGACATGGTCGTGGCCACGACCGTGTTTCCGATCAGCGTACCGCGCGCTTGCATGTCGCGAGCGGTGACCAGAAGAACGGCGTCACCATTGACGACGTGGCCCTGTGAGTCGCAGAACAGAGCGCGATCCGCATCTCCGTCGAAGGTTACTCCCAGGTCAAAGTGAGCTTCCATCGCTGCCATGGATTGAGCCAGATGCTGAGGGTACAGCGCGCCGCAGTTCTCGTTGATGTTGGTTCCGTCAGGACGAGCGTGGAGAAACGTTGCTTCGATCCCGCAGGCATGGAATAGTTCCGGCGCCTCGGCTGCAGCCGCACCGTTAGCACAATCCACGAGCGCTTTCAGGCCGCTCAAGTCGCTAGAAACGTTGTGTGATAGCCATTCGATATAAGCGCGGCGCAAGCCTGCCTCACCGGGCAAACTGGAGAATAGGACAGCGCCGGAAGGCTTGGGAGGGTTCTCGAGCAGGGTAAAAATCTCGCGCTCGATGGCGAGCTCACGCGCGTCCGGAAGTTTATAGCCATTCCCGGAGAAGACCTTGATGCCGTTATCGGTCCAGGGATTGTGAGATGCGGAGATGACGATGCCGGCGGAGAATCCGCAGCAGCGCGCCAGGTAAGCGACTCCAGGGGTGGTGATCACTCCTGCGCTCTCGACTCGGACTCCACTGGAAGCCAGTCCTTGGGCCACACGATCGGCAATCCAGCGGCTTGATTGACGCGTGTCCTGCCCAATGACCGCGCTGGGCGAAGCACTCGAGCGGACCAAGTCATGGCCGAGCGCCCGGCCGATCAGGTAGGTGCTTTCCCCGGTTAGAGGAAATTCTCCCGCAACACCACGAATGCCATCTGTTCCAAACAACTGACGTTGATCGCTCATGGACTGATTTAGTTAACGTCCGAAGACCCGGAAGCTCTCCCCATCATAACCGTGACATGCACAGGTGTGGGATTCACAACTTGGATCAGTGGATCGGGAACATAGACGTTCGTGGTGAAGGTTTGCGAACCGGTGACTCCGCTCACGTCAAGGGGATCGGTGGTGGCGAAGTCAATCGCCTCCACACGGGTTTGTGGACCGGCGACGGCAACGTGGTCGGGATTGGCAGTGACTTTTGCTATGCGCAATCCGGAAGCGAACCGGCCGGTGACCCGGGGGTGGACCTCTACCTCCCGGCGGGAGCGCACGTCAAAACTAAGCTCAAATTGGCTGGGGACGACTTGAACCACGACTAGATCGCGAGGCCCCCGGACCTGGTGCGCGGTCAAGTTAAAGGTGCGCTCGCCGGGTCGGACGCCACTCAGGTCAACCTCGACGTGGATTTGGTCAGCACGCAGACCGCGCACCAGCCGCGACGGTCCGCGCACACGAACTTGCGCACTCGGAATATGCTCGGAGTTGATCTCCAGGTTATAGGGCATATGATCGAACTCAATCGGAACGTCGAGGGCGACTTCCGCAGCTGGATCTCGGGCCAGTACCAGCCACAAACCGGTTGCCAGGGCCAGCGAAAGTAGTTTCAGCCCGAAATCTTGAACCACGAAGCGATTGAAAAAATCGCGCATCGATCGTTCCTTAGGAGTCAAACGGCGAATCTGAGCCTTTGGGGACTGACGCTCGAGGCACCGCTTCGTCGCCCCCATTGTTCCTGCCCGGCGTAGTGATCGTAGGCAAGGTGGCGGGTGGGACATAGCGGCGAAGTACGCTGCTGAGCCGATTTCGCAGGTGCTCGACGGTAATATCCCGCTCGATTTTTCCGCCTACAGCCAAGCCGATGGCACCGGTCTCTTCGGAAACCACAACCGCAATCGCATCTGTCTCTTCCGTGATACCGATCGCGGCGCGATGGCGGGTTCCCAATTGGGTGGACAGCACGGGATTCATGGACAAAGGAAGGAAACAGGCAGCAGCCGCTATCCGATCCCGCTGAATAATCACCGCCCCATCATGCAGAGGGGCACTGGGGCGGAAGATTGTTGCCAACAGGTCATAGGAGAGGTGCGCGTCCAAGGGTACCCCGCTTTCAATATAGGTACGAAGCCCGACTTCTCGCTCGATCACGATCAAAGCTCCAGTCTGGTTCTGCGAGAAGAGATTGGCGGCGAGCACGATGTCGTCATAGGCATCGCCCTCTGCGCCATGCTGGCTGCGGAACGCAAGGCGGCGTCCTAGTCGCGCCAGCGCCTGCCGCAGCTCAGGAGCAAATACTACGATTAGGGCAAACACCGCATAGGGAAACAAAAGGCTGGCTAGCCAATTCAGGGTGATCAGTTCCCCTATCCGAACAAAATAGAAAAAGAGGGCAACCACCGTAACTGCGATCAGCATGAGCGCCGCGCGGGTTCCGCGAATCAGCGCCAGGAATTCGTAAACGATGGCCGCAACCAGCAGGATGTCAACGACGTTGATCCACGACAGATGTGGCCAGAATGAAATAACTGGTTTCACCGAATCCCCAGCTTAAGTGCCGATCTGCGGCGGTACTACCGACATTGTAATCCAGTATCCTGATCAAGACCGCGGCGTTTCTCAATGCTTTCCAGGGCGCACATCGTCACCGTCGTCATTGTGGGCGCGCTTGCTGCGCTTGTCGTCGGGGCACCTAATCAGCTTCTGGCGATCCTGCGCAACCTCCTCGCCCTCGCGAACCTGGCACTGTTTCTATTCGCGGCTGCTGCGCTGGCCTGGTTCCTGTACGCCGTGATCTTACGGCGAATGCTGCGGGCACGGCGGATCGCCAATGCACGCATGAGGAGGATGATGCGGGAAGCAGGGAATGGTGGCAAAGATCAGCGAGATTGCTGAGGTCGAAAACTGTCTTTTCCCAAAGACGACCGAAAGGACGGGCTTCGGTTCCGTTGGGTTCTTTGGAAGCGACTTATTCCAGGTCGCGCCAGTTCGGACCGACTCCCAGTTCGACCAGCAGGGGAACGTCGAGGGGATGCACGCTCTCCATTGCTTCTCGAACCAGCGTACGCACCCGATCCTGTTCTTTCTCCGGGACATCGAAAACCAGTTCGTCATGCACCTGCAGCGTCATGCGTGAATTCAACTTCTGTTGCCGAATGGCAGCGTCGATACGGATCATCGCCATTTTAATCAGGTCCGCTGCCGTACCCTGCAATGGAGTATTCACGGCGGTACGTTCGGCGAATCCGCGCATGTTGGCGTTCTTGCTGTTGATGTCAGGAATGGGGCGAACGCGGCCGAGCAGGGTGCGCACCTTCTGTTCGCGACGTGCTTCCTCCAGGGTCTTGTCTATGAACCTGCGAACGCCGGCGTACTTCTCGAAATAGGCGTCGATGAAGCGCTTGGCTTCTGATTTGTCGATACCGAGATTTTGAGAAAGCCCAAACGGGGAGAGACCGTAAACGATCCCGAAATTAACCACCTTAGCTTGCCGGCGGTGTTCGGAGGTGACCATCAGCGGCGGAACGCCGAACACTTCCGATGCGGTCAGGGTGTGGATGTCATCCCCGCGGCGATATGCCTCAACCAGCAAGGGGTCTTTCGAATAGTGCGCCAGCAGCCGTAATTCGATTTGCGAGTAGTCAGCGGCCAGGAGAACGTGTCCGGGTTCAGCGGTGAAGGCCGCGCGAATCTCGCGTCCCAACTCGGTCCGAATCGGAATGTTCTGCAAATTCGGATTGACCGAGGCTAGTCTTCCCGTGGCAGTTCCCGTCTGAATGAAAGTAGTGTGCAGTCTTCCGGTCCCGTGATTCACGAGTACCGGCAAAGCGTCGACATAGGTTGACTTAAGCTTGGACAGCTGGCGGTATTCGAGAACCAGACGCGGGGCCTCGTGGTTCAGTGCCAGCCCTTCTAAGACGTCGACAGCGGTCGAGACGGTTCGCCCTTTGCCGTACTTCACCGGTTTCGGCAGATTAAGTTTATTGAAGAGTACATCGCCGAGCTGCTTGGGCGAATTGATATTGAATTCCTGCGCGCAGCATTGGTAGATTTCCCGGGCTTTCGCGTCGATCTGCCTTTCCAGCCGGCCGGAGAGGTTTCTGAGAGCCTCTGTGTCAATCCTTACTCCGGCATCTTCCATCCGTGTCAAAACCGGGACCAGCGGAAGATCGATCTCCTGGTAAATCTTTAGGAGGCCAGACTCGTCGACTTCCTGGCACAGAGCAGCTGTAAGGCGGCCAGTGATGTCGGCCGATTCAGCCGGCGCGCCGCCAAGCTTCAGGTTGAACCGCCGCAGCGCAATCTCCCGAAGACCATGGGAGGAATAGGTCGGGTCGAGGAGATAGGAATACAGCATTGGGTCATGCCGCAGGCCGTCAACTTTGACTGCAAGCGATTCGAGGGCATGGGTCACGGTCTTAGCGTCATGGATTGACTTGGGCAATTTCGCGTCGGCTAAGGCAGACTTCAAGCGGTTAGCCGCCTCCCCATCATCCAGGGAGACGGTGATCGCGATTGCGGGCTGTGCGGAGATGGCAATTCGGTGGCCGGGGGAAATGGTGGTGCTGGTTACTTCGGAAGCCAATAGAAGACTTTCCTGAGGCTCGCTCTCCTCCTCCTCGGCAACAACTACCGGCTGGGGTTGTCTCATCTCCAGCGCTACCGCCAAAGCTCCGCCTCTATTCGCGGACCGGAGAACCCGCTCCACATCGGCGGCCGACTTCGCCTCCGAGTACTGGACTTGGCCGATCTCAATGCTAGGCAGCAAATCTTTCAACAAAGAGGTAAATTCCAGTTGCGTGAAGAGCTGACGCAGGGCCTCGACGTCGGGCTCCCCCACTCGCATGGCATGAACATCGAACTCAACCGGAACATTGCGATCGATGGTCGCAAGCTGCTTGCTCATCAGGACCGCATCACGATTGTTCAGGAGCGATTCGCGGTAGGTACGCTTTTCGACGTCGGCCGCATGCTCGAGCGCCGCTTCCACGCTCCCGAAGCGCTTTACCAGCTCGACCGAGCCCTTGTCACCGATACCGGGAGCGCCAGGAATATTGTCGATACTATCGCCGCGTAGCGCCATGACGTCGACCACACGACTGGGGGGCACACCGAGAATTTCTTCCACCTTGGCGGCGTCGCAAATCAGGTTGTCCTTGGGAGGATTTAGAACACAAATGCGATCGTCGACCAGCTGCAGCATGTCTTTGTCGCTGGACACGACGAAAACCCCGTAGGAGGCAGCGGCGGCCTTTTCCGCCAGGGTTCCGATCACATCATCGGCTTCGTAGCCTTTGGATTCGAGAATCGGGATCCGGTAGGCCTCAAGAGCACGTCGGATGTAAGGAAGCTGCTGGGCCAAGTCTTCCGGCATCCGCGAGCGATTCGCTTTGTAACCGCCGTACTTAATCTCCTGGAAAGTCTGGCTCTTGCTGTCGAACTTGCGAACTACGGTGATCGCTTCCGCCTGACGATCACGAAATGTGGGAGCGCTTACGTCGAAGACGGCCGCCAGGTATTCGGGTGAGAAATCGTCGCGCAGCTTGCGCAGCATGTTGACGAAGACGTAGGTGGCAGCGGTTGGCAGCCCGGATTTCGTCGACATCGAACGTTGCCGCGCCATAGCATGATAGGCGCGAAAAATGAACGACATCGAGTCAATGAGGAAAATTCTTCCCTTATCGCCGACAGAATGGGATGCCGGGCGAGTGGGCGCTGGCTCGGAAGCAGCGGGAGCGACTGCTTCGGCTACTTTGGCGGTCGATGTCTTCCTCGGGGGCAAGTCATAAGTTTATCAGCCGAAGCCAAGCCACGACTTGGTGGGCCATCCCGCCGGGAACAGCACCGAGGATCAATTATTACCCCGAGGTTTGCCGTACTCGGTGGTGTAGTGAAGTTTGATTTCGCCGCACGTACCCTGTTCGGGAGAATAGACGATGCAGGTATCGAACGGATGGGAATAAACATGCAGACTGACGGCGCGCGTGTTGAACTCCCGTGGATTAAAGACGCGGTGCACTGGCTCTTTGGGGTCGACCGCGCGTGGATGATTAGTATCCATCTCGACAATATCGGCCGCCTCCAGCCGGCACTTACCTCGTTCAATCTCCTGCTCGAGAACCCTATAGTTTTCGACCCTTAGCCGGCCGATGGGAACGGCCATCCAGCAATTCTGGTCACGATGGTTGTGCACAGAGCTGAGCTGGCCCACCTCCCAGCAGATGGCAATCAGTTCGTACAGGGGAGTCTTGTCAATCAAGTTTCGCGTGTAGTGCTGGCGGTCCCAAACCAGGTACGGCAAGAGAGTGTCGGGTGCGACAGGGGTGCTTTGCAAGAAATTGAGAATCGAGCCGATTTCTGTGAATGCTCGCTCGGGGAATTCCCGCATGGCCGCCACAAAATGCCCGATCGGCACTGGCGTTGCAAGCGCTTGTAACGTCATCAGTTCACCCCCGAGGCTAGTATAATCTCGGGTCCAGCACTGGCAATTTTTTCGCGGCTCGCCCCACCTACCGCTTGCTTGCTGCTTTATGCGCCTGGCCCGCCATGGCACTTTCGTCGTGACGACGAACAGTTGCCGGGCTCGGCCAGTTTGCCATCCGGGCCGATGCAGGTCTGGGTATGCAAGCACCAGAACAGCCCTTCATTCGACCGAGGCACGGTGGGATCGTGGTCGGCCAGGATGAACTGGCCTTTCCAGCGAAGTGAGGGACAGAGATTCGGATGATCGGTGTTAAAACGGTCGAATTCGCTTTTCATGCGGTACCTCCGGCTTTCAGGATTGCTCGTTTGAGCGCGACCTTGGCGAGCTGGACTTTGTAACCGTTGTGGCTAAGCGGAGTGGCATTTTTCAGGGCGGCCTCGGCTGCGCTCTTGGCCGTTTCTTCATTCAGCGTTTTGCCGACCAAGGCCTGCTCCGCTTCGGGCGAGATCCACGGGACGGGCGCGACATAGCCCAGCACTACGCGAGCGGCACTGACCGTGTCGCCGTCCATCTTAAGAGCGACTGCAGCGACGGCCAGCGGCCAGTCGAAGGCGGCTTTCTGACGAATCTCGTAATGCGCGGCTTTCACGCCCCCTGAAGACGGAAGCATTAGGCTGCTGATGATCTCGTTGGGGCGCAGGTCGTGCTCGCGCTCATCGTCGGACTTCGGTATGACGTAGAACTTCTCGAGCGGCAGTTCGCGGTGGCCCTTGGCGCCGACAATCTGGATTTTGGCGTTGTAGGCGATCAGAATCGGAACAATGGTTGAGGGGCTGACGAATTTGGCGCGGCCTTCGTTGCCGAGAATGGCGTGATAGCGGTTCTCGCCGGTGGCGACCAGGTTTTTGCCCGTCTCGTCTTCGGGAAGCAGGCCAAAACCGTTGCGGAAGTACCAGCAGCGCGGTCGCTGGCAGAGATTGCCGCCGACGGTGGCCAGGCTGCGGATCTGCGGGCTCGCCGCCTCGCCTACCGCTTCGACGAAGGCGGGATAATCCTTCATGAGGTTCCGGAATTTGGGCGACTCGACGAGATCACCAAGAGTAGCCAGCGCGCCGATGGCAGCCCCGCCCCCCGGCGGACTGCCTTCGAAACCCGCCCTGCCTTGGTTATCGAAGCCTTCGATGCTTTTGATATTCACCAGGCGCTTAGGACGGATGACATCATCCTTCATCAGGGCGAGCAGGTCGGTGCCGCCCGCTAGGATTTCGGCCTCCCCCCAGGAGGGACCGAGCAGGCTGAAAGCCTGAGCCTCGGTTTTGGGACTGACGTACTCGAAAGGTCTCATTATGCACCTGCCTTCTGTGAGATTGCGCTGAGCACGCGGTCTGGAGTAAGCGGGAGAAAGGGAACGCGAACGCCGAGGGCATTGGCGACGGCATTGGAAATCGCGGCACCGGGCGAGATGACGGGTGGCTCGCCGAGGCCGATCACACCGCGCTCGTCATAGCCTTCGCCGGTCATCATGTGCACCACTAACTCGGGAATGTCGTTCAAGCCCGCCAGACGGTAGAACTCCAGGTTGGGGTTCAACATCACTCCGGTGATCGGGTCCATGATCTTTTCCTCGAAGAGGGAGTAGCTGATACCCATGATCAGGGCGCCCAGACACTGGCTCTCGGCAGTCTTGATGTTGACCACCAGCCCACAGTCCTGGACAGCGACCATCTTCGTAACCTGGACGATGCCGGTTTCCGGATCGACTTCAACTTCGGCCATCTGCACCCCGGCCACGCCGCTGTTGGTCAGGTCGGGTGGCTTGTTGCGATCGGGGTTCTTGCCACGATTGGTAACGGGCATTGCGCCGATTTTCGCGCAGGCTTGCTTCCAAGTCAGGGACCGGCTGGGATCCGTCTTCACGCTCACGATACCGTTGACGCATTCTAGATCGTCGGGCTGAGCGTTCAGCGCAGGAGCGACCCTGGCGAAGAGGGTATCGCGAGCATCTACGGCAGCGCGGCGAGTCGAAGAGCTCACACCGCCGATCGTCGTGGATCCGCCGGAGCCGCCGGAGGGCGGGTAGAGGGTATCGCCGATTTGGAGATTGATCCGTTCGATTGGGATACCCAGCGTGTCGGCAGCGACGACCAGGATCGCGGTGCGAGTACCTGTGCCAAGGTCCTGCGTGCCCATTTTGATGTCGACCGAGCCATCGGGATGAATGGTGAAATCACAGTCGCTGTTGTGGCCGCGTCCACCCCAGGTATGCATCGAGAGGCCGACGCCACGTGCGGGACCAGAAGGGACGGAGGAGGGACGCGGATGCCATTTCTGCTTCCAGCCCATCAGATCGGCGGCGATGCCAAACTCCTCGGCGTAGTTCTTGGCGCGGGCGCCGGTGATCGAGAGATTCTTCTGGAAGAGCGCGAGCGGATCCATATTGAGTTTGGCCGCCAGATCTTCCATTGCGCACATGGTAAGCGCGGCGGCCTGGGGATGGTTGGGAGCACGCCATGCCCGGGCGGGACCGATGTTGTTGCGGACTGCGGTGTGCTCTTTGTGTTGATTCGGAATGTTGAAAACGTATGGGATGGGCGGCATGCCGCCACCACCGGGCCCTCCGGTTCCCCAGGACTCAGATCGCCAGGCGGTTACCGTACCGTCCTTCATAGCAGCGATCTTGACGTGAGCAAACGCGGAGGGACGGGCACCTGCCACCTTTAGTTCCGAATCGCGCTCGAGCATCATGCGGACCGGTTTGCCTCCGGCTTTCTTAGACAGCTCCGCCGTCGCAATGCCCCAGCGGTCGGGACCGAACTTGCTGCCGAAGCCGCCCCCGATGTGGTCCTGGTGAACGCGGATGTTGCTGGCGGGAATCTTCAGCGGTTCAGCCATCTGCGCGGCGATGCCCGAGACGTTCTGCGTAGACATGTGGACGAAAAGATGGTTGGGTGAAGTCCACTCCGAGGTCGAGCCGTGGCTCTCAAGGCAGCAGTGCGTAATGACGGGAATGCCGTAAATGCCTTCAGAGGTGACTTCTGCTTCGGAGAAGGCCTTATCCGGCTCGCCTTGGGTAATGGCAGCGGCTTTCTGGTAATACGCCTTGGGCCGGGTTTCCCCGCCTTCATGCACGGTAGCGTTTCGTACGGCCTCGATGACCGAATCGGGTGCGCCGTCGTCCTTCGCCTCCTTCAGCAGGTCCTCAGTCGGCTTAAAGCTGATCCCGTACTGCTGGATCTGATGGACCATCTCGCGCTCGGGAACCTGGTTGTCGAGCATGTCCCCCAGATCATCGATGCTGAGGGGACCCTGCTCCTCAGCCGCGCCTTTGGGCGGTTCCGCGTCGCTGACCAGGTGAGGGAGCTTTTCGTACTTCACGATGACGGCGCGAGCGGCATCCTCAGCGGTGCGTTCGTCTACCGCGGCGATGGCGACCACTTCGTCGCCCGCCCAGTGAATCTGCGTTCCCGGTTCTTGAACGACGTGGACTGCCTTGACTCCGGCCATCTTCTCGGCGGCGCTGGTATCAATCGAGACGACTTTGCAATGTGCGTAGGGGCAGCGCAGCATCTTGCCGTAAAGCATGCCCGGCCGCTTGACATCGTACGTGTACTTGGCCTGGCCGGAGACTTTCGCAGCAGAATCGACGCGCGCGGTGCGTTTGCCGATCAGGGTACGGGTGTCTGCAGCGGGCCATTTATAGTTGGGCATCGGTTACGCTCCTTTCGTCGTTCTCGAGGACTGCGCGATGACTTCGCGGATTCCGGCGTAGGTACCACAGCGACAGAAATTGCCGCTTAAGCCACGGCGAATATCTTCGGGCGTGGGATTGGGGTGCTTGTCGAGAAGTGATTTGCAGGCGACGACGAATCCGGGAGTGCAGAAGCCGCACTGTGAGGCATCGCGATCCACGAAAGCCTGCTGGATGGGATGGAGCTTGCCGTTCTCCATCATGCACTCGACGGTCTCGATTCGTTTTCCTTGTGCCTCGATCGCCAGAACGGAACAAGCGTAGACTGGCTTGTTGTCCATAAGAACCGTGCAGGCTCCGCACTCGCCTCTGTCACAGACCCGCTTGGCGCCAGTGATGTCGAGGTCGTCACGCAGTGCGTCGAGCAGCGTGACTCGCGGCTCCAGTTGCAAGTTGCCTTTCTTGCCGTTCACGGTTAATGCCATGGGTACTTTGCCAGGACCATAGACGGGAACCTCGTGGCCTCCAGCTAAGACAGTTTGCGGCCCCGCTACCAGTGGAACAGCGGCGCTAATCGTGGAAATTTTCAGGAAGTCGCGGCGGGAGACTCCTGAGTGCTCTGCTAATTTTTTGGGATCGTCGTCGGGCATCTTCCCTCCGAGTCGGGTCTACTGGCCGGCACAAGCCGGGCTTTGCTTGGGGTTCAGGCGGGATGCTGCACACCGGATGACATGCTCTGAATCCGGACATTCCATCGAGGACGAAAGTATACATCCGGAAAGGGAGTTGTGAAGAGGGTGGGGAGGAGTTTCACTCTGCGAGAAATGGGTGGACCGGAACCTCCATTCATACCTCGGGAATTCTTACTGCGGATTTGATCGGCAAAGCTCGGAATGGTCTCCTGACCAGCTGCCCGCAGCTCTTCTTAACTTTTCAATCTGCCAACGTACTCGATGACATCCTGGATCGCTCGCCGAGCTTGTCTGCGCCACCGAACATCGCTTTTCTGCCTTTGGTGACGGTATGGATCGGCTCGGCGCGGGGCTTCGACGAGAGGTCAGAAAGGAGCCGAAAAAAAGAAATTCCGTTCTACCAGCTTTTTCGGCATCAAAGTACACTGCGATTGAGCCTGCAGGCGCTCGGGGTCCCGCAGTTTACGGGCGCGGCAAGCTTTCCTCCTTCGATGAGGGAACCAGTTGAGTGATGCTGGTGAGGGGTTGAGAAGCGATGAGCCCCGGTTCGGCGCGCGCTGCCGCATTCGGCATGGGAGTGGTAGCAGGGTTGCGTTCCCTCGTTGCCCCGGCTGTACTCGTTTGGAGTGCACAGAAGAACTTCATCGATAGGGATTTTCCCCTAGCCAACTTGGTCAGCCGGTCGGCGTCGAAAAAGATGATCAAGCTTGCCGTGGGCGAGCTCGTCGCCGATAAGCTTCCATTTACCCCCAAAAGAATCAGTCCGGGACCGTTCGCCGCACGCCTGGCTTCGGGAGCGGCCTCGGGAGCGGCGATCAGCTTCTTGGCCAAAGAATCACCCATAGAGGGTGTACTGCTTGGCAGTGCGGGCGCGTTCGCCGGGGCTGTCGGCGGCTATTACGCGAGAAGGAGTTTGAGTAGAAATCATTCGGCCATGGCCGTGGCGCTGGTCGAGGATGCACTGGCCATTACTCTGGCAATGGGAATTTTACGGCAAGTAACTCGCAGGGCCTGACGCGAACTTTTCCACCTTTTCTTTTTTCGCGACCTCCGCTATGTTGCGAACATGGGGCTGGTCGTCGCTTTTTCTAAAATTCACTCCATCGGCTGCTATACGGACACAGGGATCTCAAAAGGAACATTCATCATTGAATACACCGGACCGCGGTTGACGGTCGAAGAGGCGGACGAACGCTATTCCGATCAGGAGGAGACATATTTGTTCGGGCTTGCCGATGGAAAGCAGGTTATCGATGGATACGGTGCGGCTGCATTCATCAATCACTCCTGCGAGCCGAATTGTGAAACGACGGAGGAAGAGGACGGTCGCGTCTGGGTTTTTGCGCTCCGGGACATCGCCGCGGGCGAAGAGTTGACCTACGACTACGGTCTATATGATGGAGCTGCCGACGATCCCTCGACCTGCGTGTGTGGAGCAAAAACCTGCCGCGGAACCCTATATTCCCCTGAAGAAATCCAGCGGCGAGCGGCGGAGGGGGACTCAGCTAAGTAAGCCTGAGTAGCTCACACCCGCTCCTGGTCAAAAAATTCCTTAAAATGGAAACCTCCTGCGACGTTCCCCGGTGCTCCGCATCTAAGGCATCCAGGTCAACGGGGTAAGGTATGCACATCCAGCAAGGAAATTTCGGAGCGGACATCGAGCCCGTCTACGATCGGGCTACGTACGTACTAAAACATTACTCATACTCAGTGATGGACAGTGCGAAAGGAAATAGCGTCGTGTTCCGTGGCACCGCCAACGACTTGCAGAGCGCCATCCAAGCGGCGGAAGAACAGATAGGTATGCTTCTCAATGAGAATGAGAAGGGAGAAAAATCCAAAGGCC